>JAKAWC010000024.1 GCA_021817125.1 Microcaldota archaeon | reverse complement strand
GGTTTGCAATCGACCGGTTCGTAAAGTCTATGGCGTCCGAAACGATAAGGAGAATCGCACCGTTGATACCTATAGAGACGCTACTTTCTGCACCGAAAGTGTTGTAAAACTTTCAAGGGAAGCTATAGTCACTAGCGTAACCTTAGCTCTACCATTTTTCTTCGCGATCTTTTCGGCAAAGGCCATCATTTCCTTCCCGCATCCACTATTCTGGTGACCTGGAAGAACACGGATTGCGAGCACCTCTAATTCTCCATGTTCCTCTTTATCTATGAGGGTGAGGTAGCCAACATTCACACCGTTTTTGTCAGTCCACAACCAAGTGTACGACCTAGGTTCGCTAGTAAGGAATTCGAGAAGTTTTTCCTTTGTACCAAGCTGGAGAAGTGTCGGTGTTGCCTTTGCGATTTCATGTTCAATCAAGAACAGCGTGTCAAGGTTGGCCTTAACCTCAATTTTGCTTGCAGTAAGCCTTGCTGACTTGTAGATTTTGCCTTGCATGGATTGCTATGGCAATAAAAACTTAAGAACTATCCGAATTACGCTGCGATGCCCCGATCATATTAAAGAACTGTTCACTCTCTTCTGGTCGTCCCGCGCACATTAGAACAGTTTCATCATTGCCTATTCCCATTATCTCTAATACGAATCTGCTCTCTTTGTCACTTACGAGGTCTCTGTCCAAGTGTGTATAAAAGAATATCCTCTTACCCAGTCCAGCAGTATCATAGCTGCCAGTGGCTTTCAACTTTTCATGTAATTTACGGCTAAGCTTCACGGCTAAAACTCTTCCGCTTCCCTTCATCGTTGATTCTATAACCCCGCTCTTTGTATTAAGGAATGCGCTCGTGACATCAAATATCTGGAGGTCACTTTTGGCTTGACTTTTGTTTATGGGAACATAGGTTCCGCCTTTCTTGTCAAAGCTCTGAATCAGTATACCAACTCCAACCATGGCGGCTATTATCAGATAGTAAGGTCGTATAGTTTCGCCCAACAGCACAGCAGCTACGCTTGCGGTTATGAACGGAGAGAGGCAGTAATAATTAGAAACAAATGTGGTTTTCAACGTTCTGAACGCCCTAAAATAGAAGTAAGTGACAAATGTCATCATCGGTATCCCCATATAAAGAAGGGCTGCAATCGTGCTTGGCGTTAACGCTGGTATATGCGCGCCGCTATACAAAAATAACAGGAATGCGACTGGGAGAGACATGCAATTTATTATGAACATCGTGCATTCCATATCTGTTGTGTGTCGCTTGAAAAAGACCATTGCTAAAGTGGATACGAGTACGATAGCGAGCAGGCTCAACACTATAATGGAATTGGCGCCCAGAGCAAATGCGAATGGGTTGCCCCCGGTAACTGCGATATAAATGCCGATGATACCGAGAGATAACGCAACCACCTGCATCTTCGTTATCCGTTCTCTTAACAGGAGAGGGATAAATGGCAACATCAAAAGCGGTTGCAGCCTGTATACTACTGTTGCGAGCGTTGCACTGATGAACTGCTCTGAATATATTATGCCATAATATATCAGGCCTGCGAAAGCGAATCCAGATATTGCAATGATTATGCACTCTTTTGGATTGGCAATGTAGCGTTTTAATTTTGGAAGCTTCCCTGTAGCAACCACTAGGAGGAATGAAGTTACTGTAGCAATTAAGTAGGCGAAAAAGAGGAACGAATATATGTTCACTCCTCCATCCACGGCCACCTTGAGCGTTATCGGGAACAGAGCGCCGCCTATAAGTGCCAGCGTTATCATTATGTATGCCTTCTTTTTTATGTCCATCAAAACCAATTAGGGAAATGCCCAATTTAAACCTTTCATTTTTTTACAATATTTGGGTACCTTTCTGTTACTATGCATTTTATAAATTTTAGCTTCAACAGGACCACATGAACCATGAGTATAATATTGAAAGCGACTTTAATAAAAAATATGCTCTGCTTACGAGAAGGATAGTCAGGTTGCTTTCAGAGAATTCTCGTATGCCTGTTGCTGAGATTGCAAGGAAATTACATGTCTCAAGGACCACAGTAAAGGATAGAATCGGCAGACTTGAAACGCAGTTTGGCATGAAGTACACTATAGAGATAAATGAACAGGCACTTGGGCTAAACCACTCGCACCTTATAGAAGTGAAATTCAAGAAGAAACCTAATCTTGAGAAGCTGAATGCAGCGCTTTCGCAATCGTACATACCACAAGTAGCCTTTACTGTTAATGGAGACTATGACCTTGTTATATACGCGAACGCATTCTCAGAAGACGAATACGTGCATTGGAATATGGCCATGCTGGTAGAACTCTCCGAATATGGTGCCACATGGCATACATCGGAGGTGGCGCACCGCCACCTTGGCTTTTTTCCTTTAAGGAATGAGACTATAATGAAATCAAAATTAGATGATAATTCAAAGATGATGCTCGCCCGCCTAAACGGAAATGCAAGGCTCAACTTCCAGCAACTTTCAAAAATGCTTGGCATGCACTTCAATACAGTCAAATATAATTTCGATAAGCTTATGAAAGCAGGCTACATAAAACGCGCTACAGTCTCGATGGATCTTGTTAAGAGGATCTCGTTCATGACGTTATTCGATGATTATACCCCGACTAGAGGATTCGAGGCGAGTTCGGCTATGGCAAGGCAGGCAATCAAGTTTGATGAAGCAAATCCACTTATAAGCAGGTATCTTCTCTCAACAACTCTGATAGGCAGCCATACTCTATTCATAATGTCCGCTTTCGATAGCAAGGCTGCTGCGCACAGATGCGGGCTTGACTATCACAAGGAAATGTATGCGAAGCATGGAGCAAAGCGTTCCGAAGGGGAAATAGGCAGACTTCTTCTTGGAAGGCTCCCAATAAGGAGCGTGGATATAAAGAACGAGTATAGAACGCTCAAATGGACAACCGAAATTGACACATCGCGTTCGACGGTATAAATGCATTATAACAATCTTTTACTGCAAACTTGTAAATTTTCAAAGCCTATTTATACCAGAAAGTGCGCAATACTACTCGGGTGGATTGGGGTGCGTGGCGGAAACAGAAGTATTTCTATGACCTATAGCGGCAGGTCGAGTTCCCCTCCTCACTGCGCTTCTTCCATGCACCTTCCACTCCTTATGATTGGTGGGTAAATGATAGGGATGAGCACAATAAGAAGGATTGTTGCGAAGGAGAGAGACGCAGAGCAAGGGTACATCTGCTGGATGTGCAGCGCGCGATTCATCGGCGCGGCAGAGTTCCTCTGCCACATCAACGCAGAGAAAGTTGGTTAAGGCGACAACATGGGAGTAATACAATCGATGGCAGCGCAAGCGCTGCCCAGGAATGAGATTCCGTTCACTGCCCTGGCAGGGCTGGCCCGGCAGGCAGGAGTAGAGTCATCCAGACGAAAGGCATTCCAGATGGCGCTCCGTTGCACAGAATTACCTATAAACGATAAATGGGTTGGATCAGATGAGAAACAAAAGAGTTAGCGATGGCACTGCCACGGTGCTGAGAAGCGTGGCGAGCGGAGGCTTTCTGATGGTAAAGCCGAGGCGCGGAAGCGACGCCGACACAAAGGCGAAGGCCATCGCCATGTGCGGAGGAGTCGAAAAGGTCGTCCTGTCGAGTGGCGAGTACGGCTATGTCGTGTCAACGAAGAAAGGGAGCGACATCGCCGAGGTCAGGAATCGGCTCGACAGGGTCCTCAAGGGCGCGGTGATAACCGCAGCATCGGGCCACATCGTGTACCGCGCCAGGAGGTCTCCTGCAAAGAGAGTAATAAGGGTCTCGCGTCCGGGCCTGTTCACGTGCTGAGCCGATGTGTACTGTCGTTTTCTTTGCTGGCATGTCACTGGGCGGTCGCCTGGAGATCGACCAGAAGGATTGCAGGCATCCGGAAGAGTATGTAAAAGAGTGGTGCGAATGGTGCCGAGTCCACAACATAGATGAGATGCAGCTGCAGTGCGAGTGGTGCGGCAAGATATTAAGGGCGGAGCCGACCCTCTACTGGAAGAAGAGGGGGTGGGACGGGAAGAGGCTGAGACATTAGCAGATCCTCTGCAAACCGTGCAGAGACTACTCTAGACTCTTCCTGGGGTATAGCTTGCAAAGGATTAAAGTTCTTTAAGGACGTCTCTCGCCTTCCTGACTTTGCCCATTTTAATGGCTTCTTCGCTTGCTGCTAACTGGGCCACAACATACTTATTTCCAAGAGTCTCTATCGTTGCTTCCATGCTTTCAAGCTCTGACATAGGTATGGTCACAAACCTCCGTTTCTGCACTTTAACGACTTTTCTCTTTTCCATATCAATCTTCGATTCTATCAATGATTTTCAGGTTCTTATGGCGTCGCTTTGTTCACTGCTGGTCGGGTTTTCTCGCCTGCTTGACAGCGTAGTTCTCCAATGTTATCGCATTCTTCCTGATTTCGTCGAACCGCCTCCTCGCGTCAGAGGTTTTTATCTTCGTGACATGCTCGCTCTTCCTCTGGATTATGTTCATCGGAGGTATCTTGTAAGCCATGCTGCCGTCAAGTATGAACCTCTCATGCTGTGCGGTCGCGTCCGTGTCGTCCATCAGCATCACACTGAGGTCGACTCCCCTGTTTTTCATCTCGTTCTTCAGGTCGTTGTAGTCCTTGTAGAACGCGGAGTCGAGCATCTCCTTAGAAGTTATGACATCAAAACCTGTTATGCCGCTGACAATGCCGCCAGTCAGCCGGTGAAGGTTCTCCAGCGCCTCGGAGTTGAAGTGCTTGTCCACTATGGCCACCCTGCCCGAGAGGTTCGCAAATATCTCGTCGCGTATGGCAACGATGTTTGAGAATGGCGTAGAAGGGTCTATGTTGATCTCCTTCTTTACCCTTGCTTGCCTTGACGGTGCGGGCCGCAGGGCGTACTCGGCATAGGCGTCCGAGCCTATGCATACGAGCATCGCCGCACCTATAGCTCCAAGGTAGATGGGCGATATCTTGATGCTATAGGTGTAGAACTCCATCGCAAAGAAGCCCGCGAAGACCAGGGACAGGACCAGATGCAGCATCAGGTATCTGCTTCCATCTGCGCCCGCGCGCGCGGTGTCTTTCATAGAGTAAAGTATGAACGCGAGCAGGAACATTCCCACCGCGATCCCGCTCACAATGTACATCTCCAGTATGGATGTCCTCAGCGCCGAGACGTCCAGTGCGGTGCTGACCAGGCTACCCGAGACGTTGGTGTGCGTGAGGTTGCCCTGCAGCAGAGCGCCTACGCCGACACCATAGCTGACTGAGAAGACCTCGACAAGCAGGATCGACGCAAATACAAGGACGAGCGAAGCTACCACACGCACGATGCAGAGAGTGTCGCTGTCGCGGATCAGGGTTCTCCCGCCATCCTCCATGATAAATTAGCACCGACAAGCTTCTTATATCTGTCCTGCAACGCCCTCCGTCATCATTCAGGATTAGAGCGTAGCCTCATTCGTTTCCACCACCAGATCCCCGAAAAGGGTCTTCGGTCGCATGGGGGCCGCGGCGCGCCCTGCCCGGGTAAGGTTGGCCGCGAAAGCGTCCGCCTCTTTGCCATATGTGTAAATGAACTTCGGGCTGCAGGCATCGATGTACTCTATCGACTGCGCGAAATCCGCGTGGTCGCTCAGCGAGAACTGGACATCAAGCCCGAAGTCGAAGACCTTTGACAGGCCTGTCGCTATCGCGGTGGACACTCTCTTGTTGTGCCGCTGCATGAGCATCTGCTTCGTTTCCCTGATCTTCTGGTTCTCGACGATGCTAACGAAGTTGCCCTTTGTCATCGCGTCATGCTCGCCCGCATTGTCATCGGCACAGATGTAATCGAGCTTTATGCCGTGCTTCTCGTAGACCTTGTTCACTTTGGCTATCCTCGAATCGACCACAGGGCAGATATCGACCTCATTAAGTATGGTTATCAGCTCCTGCGGCTTCCCAAGAGAGAACGAGCCGAACAGGACTATGCCCTTCTCCAGCTTTGCGGTGCAGTAGCGCTGCAAAGAGGTTATCACCTCATCCTTCGCCTCGAAAGTCACATCAGCGTGAGGGTACGTTGAGTCTATAATCAGGACATCCGCATGCCTGCACTCAGCCTTTCCTGCGATGGGTGACTCCTGCATCTGGAAGTCGCCGGTGTAGACGACGCTGTATCCGCCGTCCTTGGATTCCGCATAGAGCTGCGTGGAGCCCAAGATGTGCCCAGCGTTCAGCAGCCTCATGTTCTTCGATGGCTGTACCACCGTCATCGTGATGTTCTTCCTGGCTTCGACCAGCTCTCGGGTTATCTCACTGGTGATGGCAGGGACCCCTTTCCTTATGCCACCGATGTGGTCAGCGTGGGCGTGGGAAACGAAGTTAACGTTAGCACTAGCATCCCTCGCGTCAAGGGCGATAAGATCGCCGTCAAGGTACAGAGACACCGGATCGCCAGAAGCAATACTATATCAAAGTTTAAATACCTACCCAAAGATATTTATATCTATATGATATATACTATATATAAAGTG
Organism: Microcaldota archaeon; assembly: GCA_021817125.1. Lineage (GTDB taxonomy): Archaea > Micrarchaeota > Micrarchaeia > Micrarchaeales > CABMGC01 > JAKAWC01. The sequence goes on along the minus strand of JAKAWC010000024.1, from coordinate 3,466 downwards.
AATGCATGTCAGGTGAGTCGCAGATACTGGTAAAGGTGGACAAGGGGACGAAGCAAAAGATGAAGAAGATTCGCATAAACTGGTCCGCAGAGATAAGGCGCTTCATAGCCAACCGGGTGAGCGAAGAAAGGAACCTCGCATTGGCAGTAATCTTGACCGAACGTGTATTCAGGAAAGCGAAGAAAAAGCGCTTCGACAGCACCGCATTTATCCGCAAGATGAGGGACGCCCGATATGGATCCTCTAGTGGCTGACGCAAGCGTCCTGGTCAAGCTCTTCCTCGAGGAGCCGTACTCCGATAACGTGCGGAGCATGCGCGACTCCTATATCTCAGGGGCGATAACTATAACCGTCCCAACCCTGATGAAGTATGAAGTCATGAACGCTTTGATATATTCGAAAAGATTGGGGCAGGCTGACATAAACGTCGCAATGGAAGCCCTAGACGAATATGATTTCGTTACGACGCCTCTTGACAGAGCATTAGCCACAAGAATGCTTGAGATATCTACAAGATATAGCGTCACAACGTATGACGCAGCATATGTTGCACTAGCGCTCAAGTCGGGATCTAAACTGTACACTGCAGACGAAAAGCTGATAAGAGCGATCCGGTCACCAATAGTCAGGCATATAAAAGAGTTCAAGTAAATGCGCAAAAGGCTATAATTATTCTCCAGCATATTACATTTATCATACGCTTAGATATTGGGATTTGATGGTCGAGAAAGTAATTATCATAGGGTCAGGTTGTGCCGGTCTCCCTGCAGCGATATACACCGCGCGCGAGGGATTCAATCCTCTGCTTATAGCGGGCAGCCTGCCTGGAGGGCAGCTGTCGCTCACAACAGAAGTGGAGAACTATCCCGGTTACGAGGACGGCGTGATGGGGCCAGACCTGATCAACAAGATGAGGAAGCAGGCAGAGCGCTTCGGAACAAGATTCCTGAACGAGGATGTCACCTCCGTAGACCTCAAGTCTAAGCCGTTTAAGGTGACCGCCGCAGGGAAGACCTATGAGACCGAGAGCCTGATAATCGCGACAGGCGCAAATGCCATGCTTCTCGGTATGGAATCCGAGCAGAAGTTCATGGGTAGGGGCGTATCGACCTGTGCGACCTGTGACGCCACCTTTTATAAGAACAAGAATGTCATAGTGGTGGGCGGTGGGGATACGGCGATGGAAGACTCCACTTTCCTCACCAGGTTCGCGAGCAGCGTGACGATTATCCATAGGCGCGACGCCTTCAAGGCCAGCCAGATAATGCAGGAGAGAGCACTCTCCAATCCGAAGATAAAGGTCATGTGGAACACGGTGGTCGAGGATATACTCGGAGACAAGAAGGTGTCCGCAGTAAAGCTCAAGAACGTCACTACCGGTGAGGCGAAGGAGATGCCGATAGACGGGGTCTTCATAGCAATAGGCTACACGCCCAATACGAAGATATTCAAGGGGCAGCTGCCCCTAGATGAGAAAGGATACCTGGTCGTCAAAGAGGACGTGCTCACCGAGATACCTGGGGTCTTTGTCGCGGGAGACGTCGCAGACCATTTCTATAGGCAGGCCGTCGTAGCGGCTGGCGCAGGCGTCAAGGCTGCGCTACAGGCGAGGGAGTATCTGTCGAAACTAGAGTACGAGCGCGACAAGGCTAAGAAGTAAACTCGTCGATCTTCCTCTGCCCGCTGGACTTTATCAGGGTCGACACCCTGATCCCTACCTTTCTTATCCCGTCCCCTCCGTCGATATAAGTGTCGTACAGTCTTACTGCTGTGTTCACTATATCCGCAACGCTGTTTGATGTGTGCCCTAAGCTCTTGCTCTTCAGGTGCTCGGTGAAATCTGGATACTTTATCTTGAGGGTCACTACCTTGAACGACATCCCCCTACCCTTGACATCCTGTACTACCGCATCGGACAGGCGCTTTATCATCGCGACAATTTCCTCCCGATCGCTCGTATCTTTGTCAAAAGTGGTCTCTCTGCTAATCGACTTCACCTCCCCGTTCTCCTCAACCCTGCTTTCGTCTATTCCGTTCGCAGAGTTGTGCATCTCTATTCCGAACACGCCAAAAGCATTCCTCAGCGTTGCGGGATTCGCCGCCGCGAGGTCGCCTACCCTCTTGTAACCCATCGCAATCAGCTTCTCCTCTGTCTTCCGGCCTATGCCGTAGAGCTTGCCCACTGGCATATCACTCATGAAGTCCTTAGCCTCCTCCTGTCTGACAAGTCGTATCCCGCCGGGCTTGGCGGCCTCGCAGGCCATCTTCGCCACCAGCTTGCTATTGCTCACTCCGATCGAGCATGGCATCTTCAGCCTCGTGTTTATCTCCTTCTTTATCGCCTCTGCCAGTGCAAGCACCTCGTCGTCGCTCTTCGCCTTTCCGGACACGTCGACAAAGGCCTCATCTATGCTGACCTGCTCAAAGGACGTCGCATACTTCCGCAAGAGATCCATCACCGCTTTCGAGACATACTCGTAGTAGTCAAAGTCAGGCAGTATGTAAAGCGCATCGCTCTTCAGTCGGTAAGCCATCGATATGGGCATGCCACTGCGTATGCCGTACTTCCTCGCGATGTAGTTGCACGTGAGTACCACTCCGCGCCCCTTGCCTCTCGGATCAGCGCCCACCACGACCGGCTTGCCCTTTATCTCCGGCTTCCTGACCTCTTCGCAAGCTGCGTAGAAGTAGTCCATGTCCACGAGAAGTATTGCGTTCATGCCGACAGGTCCAATTCCTCCACCGGGCCATTCGGCGAGCTCTCCCTGAAGACCTGGGACGAGAACTTGTAGAGCGACGCTCCCCTGTTTCTCCACATATGCGATCCGAGCCCCGCCTTCGCGCAGACGTTCTCGAGGAACTCCTGCGCGCTCCAGCCCTCCTCCACCGCGACTATCGGCAGCAGCAGCCCAGTGTTGTATCCGTACTCTATCATCAGCCCGTCCCTTCCCACGAGTATCGCCTTCTTCATCTCGGTCGCCGTGCCATGCATCTTCTCCGGCTTGGCGAGGACGTTGACCCCTATTACCATGTGTTCGAACTCCCTGTGCGACACCGGCACGAACCTCGGATCCCCAGTCGCCGCCGCTATCGCCATGTCCACAAGAGCCTGGCCCAGGTTCTCGACCGGTTTTGCAACGCCTATACATCCTCGGAGGACATTGTTCGGATAGTGCGTTATCGTCACGAACACTCCGTGCCCCCCCTTTATACCCTTCAGCCCCTCCTCGACTATCCTCCTGTCGAGGTTCTTCGTAGTGAGGTGGAGCTCTATCGCATATCTTGCCGACCTCACCAGCCTCTCTCCATCAGCTAGCGAGTATGGCTTGTTCGCGGAAGCAGCAGACAGCATATCAACCAGACATCTTCCCCTTCAAAAGTATTTAGCACTTGCTATGCGACCCCGCATCAGCGCACCGGCCCTGTCAATCCACAAGGCGGCAAGTGCGATACCGATAGATCGGAA
>JAKAWC010000023.1 GCA_021817125.1 Microcaldota archaeon | reverse complement strand
TCCTTTCATTCTGTTTCTTTACGATCTCTTTCAATTCTTTGTTCTCTTTCTGCAGATATTCCACAATCTCAACCAACTGTTCATAAGTTGGTTTCATTAAAGTCGCCGAAAATAACTCTCTGGAAACAATCGAATATCTTTCTGAAAAATAGAATAACGGAAGTACAACCCCTGAAAAACAGGCTCATCGTAAGATTATTAAAGTGTTACGGAGCCGCAGAGAGCTTTTTATACATTTCCCTGCCTTAAACTCTACTAACAGGAGGGCGACCGAGTGGCGAAGGCAAAAAAGCCTTATGCACGCGCGCCAAAAAGGCAGACCAAGAAAGGACCTACAAGAAAAGTGAAGGCGAACAGGCAGGTAACGAGGCAAGCGACCAAGCCAAGAACTGCCCAGAGACGTGAAGTGTATAAGCTGTTGGAGAGCACGTATTCAACCAACGACCTAGAAGATCTGCTGTCAAAGAGCCTGATCACTGCGGAGGGGTCGGCGTTTTTCGCCGGAATGCCGATACAGGACATCCTGTACAGCGTAACCCCTACCATGAAATCCATGGCGTACAAGTACGGCTTCTCCATCGGCAAGAACCTCCACAAGATGGCTGCCGGAAAGAATATCCTGCCAGAGGTGCTCGAGAAGGCAGGCTTCGGCAAGGTCGTCTACTATCCTTTTGAAGACAGCGTGGTCATCACATCCGCGCAGTCCCATATCAAGGAGACTGCCATGAAGGAGAACATCCACTCACTGAGCTCTGGAATCATTGCCGGATATCTTACCGCGGCGACGGGCAAGGAGATAAAGACGACAGAGACAAGATGCGTCTACAATGGGTCGGAGAACTGCCAGTTCGTCGCGAAGCAACCTGGAGAGGAGGTAGAGAACTTCGGCTCCGCACACAACATCGATGCGATAGCTGAGGCAATATCCAACAGCACCGAGCTCCCGGTCAGTATGCGTGAGGAATACTATATGCTCACCGCCATGCCCCTGATGAAGGAGCCTGTGCTGCAGGAGGCGTCGAAGCTGCTCTATCTCGCCGGAAAGAAGATGGGCAGTCATGTCAACGCATCAGACGGCAAGGACACGCTCGTCAGGATGGCAAAGAACTTCGGAGTAAAGCAGACAAGGGTCACGATGGGCGAGAACGGTGCTGCAACATCGATAAGCCTCGAGTACGGGCAGAACGTGTCGACAAGGCCGTTCGTCGAGCTCTCCACCTCTCTCATATCCGGTCTCGCGAACAGCCTCTACAACTCGAAGGCAGAGGTCGGCAGGAAGCTCGGCAAGTCAAGGAACTACATAGTCAACCTGCGCCTGAGCCCGAACTGATCCTGCCGCCCAGCAGTGCCAACGCATTTATAAGTTTTGAGTCCAATATCCCTGTCAAAGCGCATACGGTACGGTAGAGTAGAATGAACCTTTCCTTCATAGACCCTGTGCTCAAGTTCCTCCCTACTGTGAAGAAGCCGGACCAGCCGCTCTCGTTCAGGGAGAAGCTCAAGTGGACCGGCATCATAATGTCGCTCTACTTTGTCCTCTTCAGCACCCCTGCGCTCGGGGTCAACACAGCCACCATCAACCAGCCGATCATACAGCTTGTCAGCATCATATTCGCGGCGAAGATAGGCAGCCTCATCACCGTCGGAATCGGACCTATAGTGCTCTCCAGCATAGTCCTGCAGCTCATCCAGGGGTCTGGCATAATTAACATCGACACGCAGAACCCGGAAGACAAAGCGCGGATGCAGGGCATACAGAAGATAGCAGCGATGGGCATCGCCATCGTCGAGGCGTACATATTCGTCTCTACCGGCTATGTGCCTCTTGCAAGCGTCAGCGCATTCGCCCCTGTGGTCATACAGCTGGCGCTCGGAGCCATCCTGATAATATTCATGGACGAGACGATGACCAAGTACGGCATCACATCCGGAATCAACCTATTCATAGCTGCAGGGGTTGCATACTCCATAGTCGGCGGAACGATAAACATCCTATTCGCGGAAGCGCTGCAGGCCATCCAGGCGGGCGGCGCAGCAGCGATACCAAACGCGATACTCGCATTTGCGCCCCTCTTCTTCGCGATAATGGTATTCCTCATAAGCATCTACGCCTATGACATGAAGGTCGAGATACCTATGGTGTTTGAGCAGTTCCGCGGGGTCGGCGGAAGACTCCCCATACCATTCCTGTACGTTTCGGTGCTGCCTGTCATACTCGCGACATCGTTCGAGCTCAGCATGACTGTCTGGTTCAGGTTCCTCGCGAACACATCCGGGCAGTTCGCCAACATAGCAAAGTTCTTCGCGCTTTACGAAACGTCATCCTCTACCAGCGGCACGTCGCTCAACCTGGTCGGCGGCATAGTCTATCTTATCTCACCCAACTTTCCGCTTCCATACTCTACGGTATACGGCGGTGTCGGCGGATACGGCGCATACTTCCAGTACCTGGCCACGCACCTCAGCCAGCTCTACCTGCCCTGGGGCGGCATAGTCCTGGTGCCGGAGTGGATGCACATCGTCCTATATACCACCGTGCTTGTAGTGCTCTGCGTTGTATTCGGAAGGTTTTGGGTCGAGATGACCGGGCAGAGTCCGAAGAACATTGCGGAGCAGTTGCAGACAATAGGATGGCAGATCCCAGGATTCAGGCGCGACCCGAGGATAATCGAACAGATGCTCAGCAAGTACGTCAACACCATCACGATTCTAGGCAGTATCTTCGTAGGCCTTCTCGCCGCTCTCGCAACGCTTACTGGCGCCGTCGGGACCGGAATGGGCGTGCTGCTGACGGTGGGAATAATGTACATGGTCTACCAGCAGGTCGAGAAGGAGTCTGCGCTCTCGGATATGCCCGGAGTCGGAAAGTTCCTTTCCTGATGCAGCTTCCCGCTAATTGTACAAACCCAAAACAACCTATTTAAAGGAGGAAACCCTCATCCGATTGGTAAGGAGAACATGGCAGGGCAACCCTCAGCAATTACATTTGCAAACGCCAAGCCAGAGCATATGCCAAAGGTGCACCTGGCCACGTTCACGAGCGCTAGGGATGAACTTACCCAGAGATATGGCATAGGGACTGCGAAAGCAGAAGAACTCGCCACGAGAATCACAGTGTTACGTGCAAAAGCGAGACTGATTGAGCTTATGGGCAGCGGTTACGCGGCCCTCCCGATGTTCCTAACCGAACGGAAGAAGCACTCTGAAAAAGATGCGAGAATCAAAGACTTACTCTTACTCGGTTATTCCTGCATTCTCGATGAAGAGCGCAGCAACGCTGCATTATTGGGCAGCACACCACCTGCCGAGACGATAGTGCCTGCCAAACCAGCAAATTCAGAGACACAAGAGGAACCTGATCTAAGAAGGAGTCTCAGGCCCTCAAGCCCAACCGAGGGAGATGCAGAAAGATGGGATATTCCATCGCTCCAATTCCTTGCCAGGCATGGCGAAGTCGCACTGGTAAGTCTGAATCATGATACTAATACAACGCTGCTCGCCGCGCTCAAAGGGATGAATCTCGATGAAGCAGCGATGTCCGAATATGGCAAGTCGTTATCGCTTCCTGCGCGCGTGCTTGAAGTAGCGGCTGTGGATGATGCAGCTTTAGAGATGGCTGCAAAGGAAGCCATCAGGCAGCTAGACGCCATCAACCTAAAAGGCAGGCTCCAAAGCATGTGGGATGATGCCGTAGCAAGTTATGATAAGCTATTGGCCGAAATAGCCAAGTATGCGACAAAAGAAAGAGCTCACATAATCGACCAAAGTTCCGAAGGCAGGAAGACGCTTCGCCTTTTGGTGCTAGGGGATAGGACCATCCGCGCCCCGATAAACCTCGACTTGTAAACGCATTGGCCTTCACCGTCAACGCCTTTCCAAAGGCATAAACGCAAGCAGCGTGCTTGCCGCCTCCGCGCCCTCGTACGGAAGCCCCTGGATAAACAAAGAAGATAGTCCAGTAAACTCTTCTTTCAATGGCTTCTGCTCAGCATGTTTCTCAAGGTTTCTGTCGATAGTCGCGTTCACCCGTTCCAAAGCTCTCACAATCTCTGACTTAAGCTGCGACATTGGAGTATTGACTACCTTCCCAAGCGGCATCTTGTCCAACACCGATGACGCCCCTGCTAACCTCAATGCGGCGTCTTTCCTCTCCTCTTCCAGGCTCTTAGGTGCAACGTCTCTCTCAAGCACTACGAATGCCATAGGTGATACAGACGCAATCCCTCTGGCTTCCTCAATCTGGGCATTCTTGCCTCCAGCAATCTTCGATAGGACGAATCCTGCCTTGATAGCGTCGCCCTCACCGTCAAATCTCGCCACCGAGTCATAGAATCGCCCAACTGCTTCTACATTGTTACCTGTGTATGCCGAAACCTCTCTTCCAAGCTTATTCAGGTAAGTGCGCACGTCCTCTCCTGCAAACTTGTCCAATTTTGTCTCAAAAGCACCACTAACTAGATACGCGCTTCCAGAGCGCACAGCCAATTCCCTGCCTTCCAAAGGAGCAGGTCTTACTGCCATTTCCTTCACCTTCTTCTACAATAGTATTATGCAGTTTCCCAAGTATACGTGTATACTTTAACCTGGACTGTCTTGAAGGACACTTCAACAAGAGAAGAGCCCCTTTTTATCGAAATGGCTTTATTGCAAGACCCACACTGTTCCGCCATTTGTACACTCTCAAAACAACCTATTTAAAGGAGGAAAACCTCATGAAATCGGTAAGGAGAAGGAGAGCATGGCAGGGCAACCTCAGGTAGTGGCAAAGGCGGGCGAGCCGAGCCAGAAGCCCGTGCCAATGGAGCACAGGGCGGTCTTCGAAGCTGCGTTGCACGACATGAGGCACAAATACGGGGTGCCTGCAGACAGGGCAGAAGTCCTCGCGAGGCGCCTCACCGTAATCCATGCGAAAATAAGACACATTTGCCTATTATCGGACAGACACAAGCATCTCGCCAATGCCGTCAGAGGCCTAAAGGCAGAACCAGACCATGAACTGCGGAGGAACGGCGTAGCCACAGTATCCATCCTCGGGCGCGAGAATGCGATGCTGAGCGCAGCAGCTATCGCTGGCACGAAGCCAGAGTTGGGCATGATGTCGACTTCGCGCGCAGTCGATCTATGCATCAGGCTATTCAGCCACAGTATCAATGATCCATTTGGAAATGGTTATATCACCGATGAGAGCAAGAACAGGGCATTTCCTCCATATGAACTTCTTGCAGCAGCAGGCGAGACCGCAATCATGAACGTAAGTCGCGATATGGCTGCTGCCATGCAGAGAGCGGTGCCAATACCATGTGCTACGGATGATACTTCAATGGACAAAGTAGCCGATGACCTAGTAAAAGAGTTTGAGGAGGGCGGATTCGAAGGAAAGATAGGAAGTCTGCGCACCGATGCGGCATCAGATTGGCGCGCAATCTGGAGCGAAGTTATAGCTAACGCCACCAAAGAAAAAGGAAATGCATCAGCCGAACGGGCATACGCTGATAGAGAGTTTGGAGAACTGACCGAGAAAGTCCACACGCTGTTCTCCCCACTATTCGGTCCGGTACGTCCATAGTGATGCTATTAGCTGCCATGCCGTTCTATTGGTATCAATGCAAGCGCTATCGTATCTGCACCAAGAGCATAAGGCTGCTCGAAAGGAAGTCCATGCAGCAACATAAGCCCCGCATTTCGATTCGCGTTCTCCCTTAGTGGCTCCTGCTCAGCATGTTCTTCTAGTGCCCGTTCCACTTTACGCAGATCTTCGTTCCTGCTCTCGAGCGTTTTAACTATGTCGGACTCAAGCTTTGAGATTGATTTGCCGCTTACTTCACTGAGTGGCATCTTATCCAACACATCAGCAGCTCCAACTAACCTGGCGGCTGCATCCCCATACTCATCTTCCAGTGTCTTGCCAATGCTCTTCGAGTCGCGTTCCACCGCTATAAATGCGAGCGAAGGCATAGCCTCAATGCCCCTTGCCTGTTTCAACTGCTCCGGTTTACCGCCAGATATCATACGCAGCGTCAAGCCAGCTTTTACTGCATCGGTCTCGGCATCAAAACGCGTGACCGAGGCGAAGAAGCTTTCCATCGCGGTAGCGTTGTTGCCGGTATAAGCCAAGACGGTGTCCGCTTCCTCCTTCAAGCGGTCACGGACCCAGCCGGTAGGGTACTTGCTGAGCCTAGCATCGAGCGTAACGCTCACCGCAGGTACAGCCAACTCCCTGCTCACAACTGGCAGTGGCGGCCTCTCGGGCAACGGCGGTCTAATGATAGCTTCTGCCATATCTTTCACCTGTTCTACAATACTATTATGCAATTTCCCAAGTATACGTATATGCGTTAATCCGGACTTCCTTGGGGGACATTTCAACGAAAGAAGAGACCTCTTCCATCGAAACGATTCTACCGCAGGATTCGTGCTTCTCCGCCATTTGTACACTCTCAAAACAACCTATTTAAAGGAGGAAACCCTCATCCGATTGGTAAGGAGAACATGGCAGGGCAACCTCAGGTAGTGACAAAGGCGGGCGAGCCGGGCCAGAAGCCCGTGCCAATGGAGCACAGGGCGGTATTCGAAGCTGCGTTGCACGACATGAGGCACAAATACGGGGTGCCTGCAGACAGGGCAGAAGTCCTCGCGAGGCGCCTCACCGTAATCCACGCGAAGATTGAGCTGCTCAACCTGATGACCGACAGGCACGCACATCTGCCGAGTGCAATAAGGTCTCTGAAAACAGAGCGCAACCAGCGTGCCAAAGAGCTAAGTCTGGCCACCGTTCATATACTGGGTAGGGAAAGCGCCTTGCTAAGCGAAGCTGCTTTGAGCGGGAAATCGCCAGACTGGAACCTGCTTTCAACATCCCGTGCGATTGAGAACAACACGAATTTATTGCATCAGTGTATCGACGATCCACGTCCCTCAATCTATGTTCTCAGTGAAGGTGGCAACAGACGGCTTCCTCCTTACGAGTTCCTAGTTGCCGAAGGCGAGTCTGCAGTAGTAACCCTCGACCATAAAATGTGCACGATGATGCACGAATGCATAAACGAATGCACGATAATTCCAGGGTCGGTCCCGCCTAGGCTACCGATGCCGCTGCCGACAGACGAGGATACTTTGGAAAAGATTGCAACCTCCATGGGCAACCACTTCCATACGGAGAATATCGCCGACACACTTGCGGATATGCAAACTGGTGTAGCATCTTCGTGGAAGGCTCTCTGGGCCGAGGTCAGAGCCAATGCAACAAAAGGAAAAGAGGATGCAGCTGCCGAACAGGCATGCGCCGATAGAAGTTTCGATGCCATTATCTGGCAATCATCCAAGATGTTCAACCCGTTTCTAGGCCCTCTGAGATCTTGACTACACTAATGCTATTCCCGCAGAGCAGCAAGAAACAGCGAGTTCTTAATGCTAATCTTCTCTCCCTCGTTCATCACTTTCCGGACATCATCCACAAGCTCCCCCACCGACTGTTTGCTCACTTTTTCCATAGGCATCAGGTCTAGTGCATTGGCCGCCTTGTCCACCCTATCCCTAGCAGCCTCTCTCTTCTCCTCCTCAGCTGTCTTCGATATCTGATCCCGTTCTATAGCTATGAAGGCAAGAGGTAACATCAGCGTCGCGCCAGCGGTTTCAACCGACTCCTCCCTTCCACCCCCAACAATCTTTTCCATAGCTAGTGCCGCTTTGAGTGCATCAGCGTCAAGACCGAACCTGGTCACTGAGTCATAGAACCTACCCACGGAAGCGAGGTCATTTCCAGTATACACTAGGATTTTGTCACCTAGCTTTAACAATTCGTTACGGGTGGATTGTGAGTAATTGCTAAGTCGAGCCTCTTCCCTAGCGCTGACCGCAGGCACAGCCAACTCCCTGCTCACAACTGGCAGTGGCGGCCTCTCGGGCAACGGCGGTCTAATGATAGCTTCTGCCATATCTTTCACCCTCTTTCACAATACTATTATGCGGTTCCCAGGTATACGTATATGCGTTAATCCGGACTTCCTTGGGGGACATTTCAACGAAAGAAGAGACCTCTTCCATCGAAATGGCTTTATTGCAAGACCTGCGCTCTTCCGCCATTTGTACACTCTCAAAACAACCTATTTAAAGGAGGAAACCCTCATCCGATTGGTAAGGAGAACATGGCAGCACGACCTCCAGTAATTACATTTGCAAATGCCAAACCCGAGCCTGTGCCAAAGGTGCACCTGCCCACGTATACAACAGCTCTTGGCGAGATGACACAGCGATACGGCATACCTCTTGAGAAAGCAGAGGAACTTGCGATGAGGCTGACAGTGCTGCGTGTAAAAGTAAGATTGATTGAGATTACGGGCAATACCTCTACACTCGCCTTAGAAACTGTAGAAAGACTAAAGAAACGTCCCCAAAAGAGAGAAAGGCTATGGGAAATACTCTTACTAGGAAATGCTTGCATCCTCGACATTGAGCGCAGCATGAATGCTCTAAATGGCGAGACATCTAAGCCCCAAAATACGCAGACACAGAATGAATCTGACCTTAAACATAGCCTTAGGGAAACAAACCCGATAGACGAACAAGCCGAAAAACATGACACTCCGTCATATCCCTTCCTTGTCAGGCATGGTGAAGCTGCAGCCGTTACTCTGATTCATGATGTGCACCTTATACTGCTGGCCATGCTAAAAGGAATGGGCATAGATGAAGCAACTATGTCTGAATACGGCAGATCCATGCTGTTTCCAACTGCAATTCTTGAGACTGCAAATGTGGATGATGCAAATTTAGATAGTGCCGCGGAGGAAGCTACCAAGCGGTTCGACACCTTAGACGTAAGAGGCAAACTTCAAAGCAGGTGGCAAGAGACTGCCGCAGCTTACAATGAGATACTTCGTGATATCGCTGTCTGCGCCACTAAGGAGCAGGCACATGTCACAAATGCGAGGTCCGAAGGCAGGAAAGTACTCCATCACCTAGTGTTGGGGGGCAAGGCCATGTACCTACCGGTAAACTTCAATTTTGAGGCGTTCGGGCAGAGCGTCGAATAAGATCCATTCTACTCTGATGACGGTTCTATTTCTCCAGAGGAAGCAATAGGCTCGCCATAGACGTTATCTGCTCCGCTTTCATGTCAACAGGTTTAGCCTTATCAAGCACATATCTTTCTAGTTGATCAAGGCTCATCGTTTCAATCTGAGCATCGATAATGCCCGAAAGCGCAGACGCAGCAGCTTCGAGCCTCGCCACAGCAGCATTCCCTCCCCGCTCCAAAGGCCTCTTTACCGAACCACTAGCATCTCTCTCGACTCCAGCAAGTGCCATAGCGAATCCCATCGGCGGCGTCGCATTCTGCTCATCGGAATTCAATGCCGCAACGCTTTTATCTTCTGCCCTTGCCTGCAAAACTTTTCCCGCTTTTACCGCAGAAGCATCATCCTTAAATCCGCCTACCGTGGCAAAGTATAATTCGACAGACTCCAGGCTTTTTGTGGCGTCAGAAACAGCCACTCCTCCATCCGCCAACTTCATCTGTGTCAGCTCCCCGAAACCCGTTATCCTATCGAAAGCCCTATCCAACCTAGCCAGATTTTCTCCTACGTTGAGCGGCATATCTGCACGCAGTCCCGTATCATCTATTATGGCATTCTTCTGCCTCTCGAAGTTCAACTCTAGCTTCTTGGCATTCGCAGCCTTGAGTACAATGCTGATATCTGCCATCTCTCTCACCTTTTTACAATACTATATGGTTTTTCCTAGGTATACGTGTATGCCTCCAACTGGCCGGTCTTGGCGGACACTTCAACAGGAGAAGAGACCTTTCTCATCGAAATGGCTTTACCGCAAGTCTCGCACTCTTCCGCCATTTGTACAGCTAAGTCCTAACAGCGACTGTGATAAGTCAAAGAACCGAATCACAGTGTCTGCGCCGTTTGAAGTGAAGGATAGGCGCCAAAAGAACGAAATCAGAAAGAAGCGGCTCTGTAGAAATCCTACAAAAACAGATACAACATAATTGATGTATCTGTGGATGTTGTAAACAACATCAATGACCTTCATCTCCCTCCTCTGCATTTTCAAGAG
>JAKAWC010000022.1 GCA_021817125.1 Microcaldota archaeon | reverse complement strand
CGCTGTAGTCGTTGGCGTTGCCATTCAGTGGCCACCAGCCAACGAGGTTCTGCGGCTTCACCGGGGCGCCTCCGATTCCCTCACTATAAAGAGCGTTGACTTCTGCCGGGGAGAGGGAGGTGTTGTATATCTGGACGTTTGACATCGATCCCGTGAACAATAATCCACCCATGGATATATGTGGACCTATCGGCGTTATCGTGCTGCCACTTACAGATGAACTGCCTATCTCCGCTCCATCTATATACATCAACATTACAACGCCGTTGTAGGTACCGGTCATCATATGCCATTGGCCATTGTTAATTAGGCTTTGGCTCTCAGCAACAAAATTGTTATAGCCGCCAACCGTACCCAGTGAGAAATAGATTAAACTGCCTCCCCACCTAAGGCAATATCCGAGGGAATCACAGCTGCCCCCATAATTTGGATTAAACATGTACTGCCAGCCACCGCCGTTACTATTCGTAGTCTCTATCCATGTACTAAGGGTCACCTGTGAAGGTATGTTCAATATGGGTGCATTTGCAACCTGAATGTAGCTATTCACATTGCCGTTGTAGCTTGCAATGTACTGCGGAAGCTGTCCGTTGCATAATCCTTCCAAAGATGCCACCACTGTTCCTCCCGCCTCGCTGGTTTTTACTACCTGGCATGCACCAGGCTGCGCCCTCGGCGCAAAGTTGGAAGCGTTGAATACCCCCAGCTGGAAGAGAGCACCAAGGACAACCGCGATGATAAGTATCGCCCAGCCATAGGTCATGAGGTACTCCATGGCGGACTGGAGTTTGGGACTAAACTTTTTCTCAGAGAATCTCTCCATTGCGAACTGAGCTCTCCTGTTCTTAGGGTATCTTCGCATGCAAACATAGCTACTAGTAAGCCAACAAATAAGAAGGTTATAGAAGCCTCTTCTGCTCCTTCTCGTACTGCCTTATGAATGCCTGGACATACTTGACGCGTTTTGCGACTACTCTCTTGCCGAGCTCTGTGCGCATGTTGGGGAGGGCGGCGTCCATCTTCATCCTGTACCAGGCGATCGCCTCGCTTGGGACGTGTCCCTGCTGTCCTTGTATCGAGAAGACACGGGCTATCCCTGTAGCGCCAAGCCCGTCTATCTTGTCCGCATCGTAGACGATGTCACTCTCGATGCTGGTGGATTTTGTCGGCCGCTCGGAGGAGTGCTCTGCTATCGCCCTGAGGATAAGTGAGGACCTCTTCTGCGGGTATCCTGCCTGGCGCAGTATCCTCTCCGCGACCACGATACTCCGGTTTACGGCACTGGCATCATGGGTGTACGGTTCGTCTATGTCGTGGAGCATAGCGGCGAGTTTCACGACTTCGATGTCTATGGGGTCGCCGCTCTTCGACATCACCTTTGCCATCTGCTCTGCACGCCTCGACGTCCTTTCGAGGTGATCGATGCGGTTGGAAACCGATTGGTCACCTCTCTTCGCAAGATATTCCTTTGCCAGCTCTGATACTCGGCATAACCTCGCAGCCCCGGATGTTTCTGAGAACCATCTCTTTTCACGCATGTGTGGAATCATCCCGCGAAAGCTTCGTAGGCCTCTGCCGCACCCCTAAGCAGGATGAAGAAGAGCAGAAGTCCGACCAGAGCATATCCGACCATTATAGGATATCCCGAAACGTAGACGAATGCGAGGTAAGCGAACGCAAGGAATTTGAGGACAGGAGTTATGAGCCTGCCTATCTTGGAAGAGTAGACTACGCTCGCGAACGACGTGTTCATCTTGGATGAGGTACCCTTCTCGCCCATGAGTGCGTCAACAAACGAGTGCCTTATCATTATCAGGAACAAGACCCCGAGGGGCAGCAGCCCTAAATACGTGAAGACTATCCAGAAAGCATACTCCATTATCCTATCTCCGGCTATGTCCATCCTTGCGCCAAACTTTGCTGTCGCCTTGACTTTTGCCCTGTAACTATTGACCTTGAATGCCTTCTTCTTGCTTCCGAGTGCGTAACCGATGTAGTCAATTATGCCGACCTTTCCCCCACTAGCCTCGCTCACCGCGAAGTAGCCATCGACAGCGTCGAGCAGCATCGCCAAGCCTATCATCAGCGCTATGACCCATGGATTGTATTTCAGCAGCACAAGCCACGCAGCGGCTAACGCTATCACGACTCGAATCAGTGTAGCCGCATCTGCCGAACGCATATTATCACTAGGCAGTAGTATTCAGCACGGAAGTCTTTAATATTTATCCTGGATTAAGAGATTACAAGCTTGGTCAGTGGTAGCATGCTCGAAGTTAACAGGACGGAAGAGGAAGTCTTGCGTTATTGGAAGGAGAACAAGACGCTCGAGCAGCTACGGCAGAGGAACAAGGGTGCGAAGAAGTTCTATTTCCTGGACGGCCCGCCTTTCGTGACCGGAAACCTGCACCCTGGACAGATGTGGGTCAAGACAAACAAGGATATAATCCTTAGATACAAACGCTTCAGGGGCTTTGATGTCCATGACAATGCAGGCTATGACGTGCACGGCCTGCCCATAGAGATAAAGGTGGAGCAGCAGCTGGGAGTCAAGTCAAAAAGGGAAATAGAGACCGTATTCGGCATAGAGACGTTCGTTCAGAGCTGCAAGGAGTACATAACGTCGTACATGGGCCGGATGGACGCCGATTATGAGCGCTTCGGGATGACCATGGACTTCGCCCACCCGTACATACCTTCGGATAAGGGATATATGGCAGCAGTATGGCATTTCATAAAAACAGTCTCAGACAAAGGCTATCTTTACAAGGGCAAGCGCCCAATGGCATATTGTCCGAGATGCGGCACCGCACTCTCACAGGGTAGCATGGAGGTAGTCTATGCCGATGAGAAGGACCCCTCAATCTTCGTCGCTTTCAAGACGGACAAGCCTGCATCAAAGAAGGCTAAAATAGTGCTTGACGACAACACTTACCTGCTCATCTGGACCACCACACCCTGGACGATCCCTGCGAACATGGCGGTGGCGGCGAACCCGAAGGAGATGTACGTAAAGGCAAGGTTAGGGAACAAGACACTCATACTCGGAAAGAGCAGACTTGACGCCGTATCGCATGTCCTGGGCGAGAGCGCTGTCGTCGAAGCTGAGTTCTACGGAAGCGAACTCGAAGGCGTGGCATACATCCATCCGCTTGAGGCCAAGATACCGAGGCAGGGGGAGTACAGAAATTATCACAAGGTCATATTATCCGAGCTGCTCGTCAGTGCGAGCGAGGGAAGCGGATTCGTCCACAGCGCACCGGGGCACGGGCTCGATGACTTCAACGAGGGCAGGAAGTATGGCCTCCCGGCATTCTCCATAGTGGACGAGGACGGCAAGTACACAGGAGATGCCGGCGAGTACGCAGGGTTGGACGTTCCGGCGCAGGCGAACGACAGGGTGCTGCAGGACCTCGCGCAGGCAGGAGCGTTGCTACACAATGGGTCGCTGACCCACAGCTACCCTCACTGCTGGAGGTGCAAGACGAAGCTTATATACATGGCGACCGACCAGTGGTTCATCAACATACAGAAGGTCAAGAACAAGATAATCAAGCAGAGTGCGAAAGTAGGCTGGCATCCGGCGGACGCAAAGGGCTGGCAGGAGGACGTGCTCAGGACGTCGCCAGACTGGTGCGTATCTAGGCAGAGGTACTGGGGCACGCCGATGCCGATATGGGAGTGCAGGTCCTGCAAGGCCAACACAGTTATAGGCTCGTTGGAGGAGCTTCGCGAGAAAGCGATAAACAAGGAGGAGGTCGACAAGCTTACGGACCTCCACAGGCCTTATGTTGACAAGATATCCCTCAAATGCGACAAGTGCGGAGACTGGATGTCCAGGCTGAAGGATATCATAGACGTCTGGGTGGACTCGGCCGTGGCCTTCAGAGCCAGCCTCAGCGAGGATGAGTTCAACAGGCTCTTCCCGGTGGACTTTATACTGGAAGGGCACGACCAGTTCAGGGGATGGTTCTCTTCCCAGCTGAAGATGGGTGTCCTTGCATACGGGAAATCACCATTCAAGCACTGCGGGGTAGATGGTTTCCTGCTCGCAGAGAAAGGAGTAGAGATGCACAAGAGCCTGGGAAACTATGTTGGTATGGATGAGATACTGAAGAGCTATGCGAGCGCTGACGGATTCAGGATGTGGTGCTCGGGACATACCCCGTGGCTTGACATGCTCTTCACCAAGGCAGACATGAAGGAAGGAGAGAAGGTCGTGCTTACGATGTACAACATGGCTAACCTTTTCAAGGAGTACACGGATGCGATAGACTACGCCCCGAAGAAGGTCAAGAAGCCTCGCGCTCTCGAGAAGCTCGAGCTCGAGGATGCATGGATGACCTCAAGGCTCAACAGGCTGATAAAGACGGTCACTGACGGCTTCGACAACTATGAGATGTACAAGTCCGTCAACGCGATACACGACTTTGTGCTCAATGACCTGAGCAGGTTCTACCTCAAGCTCGCGAAGAAG
Source organism: Microcaldota archaeon (assembly GCA_021817125.1). Classification (GTDB taxonomy): domain Archaea; phylum Micrarchaeota; class Micrarchaeia; order Micrarchaeales; family CABMGC01; genus JAKAWC01. The sequence goes on along the minus strand of JAKAWC010000022.1, from coordinate 6,911 downwards.
AAGATTCTCTATTCCAGCAGGAAGGAGGCAAGGGCGACAGTGAACCTTCTGCACTACGTGCTTTATAACCTGCTCGTGCTGATGTCGCCGGTAACGCCATTCCTGTCGGAAAGAGTGTACCTCGACCTTTTCGGCACGCAGAAGAGCGTGCTGTTCGAGAAGTGGCCAAAGGCGAACATGAGACTGGTGCGCGATGCCCTTGATGCAGAGTTCGACGTGGCCGACGGTGCGATAACTGCCATATTGAATAGCAGGGAGAAAGAGGGGATGCGGCTCAGGCAGCCGCTCGCCAGGGCGACGGTCGAGGTTAACAGCGACGCCGCATTCGATACTCTGCAGAAGCTCGCGTACGTGGTGGAGGAATACGCAAACCTGAAACACCTCGATGTCAAGAAAGTAGAAGCGTTCAACGTAGAGATAAAGCCAAACTTTGCGAAACTGGGCCCTGACTTCAAGAACAAGAGCGCCGCGGTGGCAGAGGCACTGAAGGGCGCAGATGCAAAGGAACTCAGGAAAGCGGTCGAGTCATCTGGGCATTACCCGCTTCACACCAACGCGGGGCTGGTTGACGTGAAGTCTGAGCACTTCACCATAGTGGAGACGGTGAAGAACGAGGCCGCGGTGCCATTCAAGCAGGGAGTCGCATACGTCGACAAGGAGCTAAGCAATGAGCTCAGGGAAGAGGCGATGGTGAGGGAATTCGAGCACAGGGTCCAGATGGCGAGGAAGCAGAAGCAGCTCAAGAAAGCGGATGCGGCGGATGTTGAGTACGAGATAAACATCGGTTACGCCTCGATCATAAACAAGAACAAGAAGAGGATTATGAAGTCCGTAAACGCCAAGTCCCTGAAGGAGGGCATATCGAGCCTGACAGATGCCATGGACTTTGAGATAGACGAAGACAAGCTAAGGCTGGTTGTTAAAAGAGTATACAAGGCCTGACCTAATACCTTCTGTACGACGGTCCCTCTTCCTGCTTTACTTCGACCCTGCCTTCGCTCTTGAACTGCTTTCTCTTGGTGATCTTACCCCAGCAGTCCTTGCAGATGACGATTCTGTTCGTCTTTGTCACGCGCCTAGAGGACTTTACACAGTTGAAGCACAACTTCTTCTTGCAGTAGTTGCAGACTTCGTTCTTGTATACCTCCTTGCCGCATCGCTCACATAGCATATTATCACAAAGGATGACAACTCTTTTTAGCAGGAGAAGATATAAAAAGATGCTGGAGTTATCATCTAATGTCGTGATGCATCGTGAGCCAAGTAAGGGGGTCCTCTAGGAAGGTTTAAGGCACGATGAAAGAACCCCCTGGGAAAGGGTTTCATCCCAAACTCCAGTCCGCCATGGAGTACCTGATGACATACGGGTGGGCGATACTCATAATCGCAGTTGTCCTTGGTGCTCTCTTCCAGTTAGGCATATTCAATGCGAGCAACTTCGCGGTAAAGGCACCGCCTGGCAGCTGCCAGGCATACAGGCCAAACGGACCAGGCACCCCTGTGCAGGGGTTGGAAGGCGAATGCCTTAATGACCTACCAGAGTATACAGCGTCGTTTAGCAGTGGCGGGGGCTACCTGTCAGCGCCTCTCCCCGGGACAGCAAATCCGTCACAGGGCACCATATCGCTCTGGTTCGACAGGCAGTGGTCAACTAACGACGGAGTTACACATGGATTGATAGGGCTTGGAGGATACTGGGGTATTCCAGGCAAAGGCAATGCAGACTTCAACAAAACACAGATATTCAAGTACGCTAATAATAATGAGTGGTATTTCAGGGTGTGGGCATCACCCGGCAATGGGTGTGACGTAAACATAGCAGATTCTTCGATACCCGGTAATGTGTGGCATAGCGTAGTGATGGAGTGGGGACCTGCCGTCGGAGGCGTAGAAGTTTGGGTCGATGGAGGTACACCATTATCGTGCACCCAAGCAGCCATGTCCGTTCAGTGGGCAACGAACACCTTGTACATGGGCTTTGGTTACGGCGGGAATCCGAGGGTAGGTGATCTTGCCAACATCCAAGTCTATAATACTACGCTGTCTCAGGAGGAGGTGAACGCTATCTATACCGAGGGTATAGGCGGCGCACCCGTCAGGCCGCAGAACCTTGTCGGATGGTGGCCTCTGAATGGCAACGCCAATGATTATAGCGGCAATAACAACAATGGCGCTGCAATCTTTACGGCTGTCCCTTATACCAGCGCATGGACAAGCGCATACGCGGGACCGGTGTAGCATACGCTTAAATAACATTTTACCCAAATGTCTATCTGCAGAACTTATTATCGGTGGTATCATGCCTGCGCTGGATCAATCCTGGACTGAGAAGTACAGACCGGCTAAGCTCAACGAGGTAATAGGCCAGGAGGCGATAGTCGAGAAGCTCAAGGCGTTCGTCAAGGTCGCCAACTTCCCAAACATGATTTTTGCCGGTTCTGCGGGAGTCGGCAAGACCACATCTGCAATCGCAATGGCTAAGGAGCTATACAGTGAGCACATCAACGAAGCATTCCTCGAGCTCAATGCATCCGATGCAAGAGGTATAGACGTAGTAAGGGGCAAAGTCAAGGAGTTCGCAAGGACGTTGCCGCTATCGGGAGGGCAGCTCAAGATAATCTTCTTGGACGAAGCCGACGCACTCACCCCGGAGGCTCAGCATGCACTCAGGCGGACGATGGAGAAGTATTCCGGGACCACAAGATTCATCCTCAGCGCCAACTATGCCTCAAAGATAATTGAGCCCATCCAGTCAAGATGCGTAGTCCTCAGGTTCAAGCCACTGACGGAGGACCACATGCTTAGATACATTGAACGCGTAGCTGACAGTGAGAGCCTGACGGTAGATGAGAAAGCCACCAAGGCGTTGGTATATGTTAGTGAGGGTGATCTCAGGAAACTTACCAACGTTATGCAGAGCGCCGCGGTCTCGACAAACGTTATCACCGACAACATAGTATATGACATAGCTGCAAGGGCGAGGCCGAAGGAGATAGTGGCCATGCTCAGATATGCACTCGACGGGGACTTCGGCTCGGCGAGGAAGGAACTTGACACGCTTACACTTTCATATGGCATGAGTGGAGAGGACGTGCTCCTGCAGTGCTACAGGGAGGCGCTCAACCTGCAAATAGAAGACAGGCTCAAGCTCAGGCTCATCAGCTCAATCGGTGACTACAACTTTAGGATAGTCGAGGGGGCGAACGACAGGATACAGCTTGAAGCGATGCTTGCAAAGCTCGCACTCATGGGTAAAGAGAAGTGAACGGCAAGTCAACATTGGGGATAGATCTGGAGGGGACGCTGGCAGATGCGGTCTCAAGCTGGTTGGCTCTCGTGAAACAGAGGCATGGCATCGAGGCGCGAAAGGAGGAATTCAGGGGCCATATGCTCGACCATCCAAACCTTAAGCTGATTAGCCATGAGCAGTACACTGAGATGTTTAGAGATATCTGGGCAGACTGGCATACTATAAATCTTGAGGATCCGGATGAGCCAGCAGTCCTCAAGAGGCTCAAGGAGCGATATAATATATACATACTTACCGCCAGCCTTGGGCAGAGGGAGCAGATCGAAAGCTGGATGAACAAGAACGGGCTGCCGTTCGACAAGATAGTGAAGACGGAGGTGGGGCGCAAGACTCTGCCCAAAGTCGATATTTACGTAGACGATTTCTTCGATGTCCTGAAAGATGCTGTCAGTGAGGGCAAGAAGGGGATAATGCTCTGGCAGACATGGAATGACAAGCGCGCTTCGAAGGCAAATGAACTTGGCATCCCCATAGCAAAAAACTGGAAGGGGGTGGAGCAGCTGCTATCAGGCTCCTCTTTTAGCGAAGACTAGGTATCCGGTGTGCCACACCCCTTTTGTTGAAGGTCTCACTCCCTCCTCTCTTACAAGAAGATCCCTTAATATCATCTCCACTGCGTGAACGTCGGTGAACTTGAGCTTGTTGAGTTTCATGACGAAGATGCGCACCTGCTCCGTGTTTGGCAGATATCCGAGGACAACGCCTCCCTTCTTCAGAGCCCTCTTCGCGTTCGGCAGCGCCTTGTCCGAGTTTTGGAAGTCCAGCGTGACCAGGTCCACCTCCTTCTCATCTATCTTCTTCGTGACATCCTTGTTCTTGAACGTGATGTTGTCCACATCGAGCAGCTCCCTGTTTGCCTCTGCGATCCTTATGAACTCCTCGCGGATATCGTAACTGTAGACGTGCTTGGCGACTCTCGCCAGGCTGAGCGCAAGCCACCCGCTTCCCGTGCCCGCGTCAACGCAAACACTCTCCTTGCTTATTCCTGCGTATGCCATTATCAGTCCGATGTCCTTCGGCAATATGACCTGTGGTCCGCGTTTCATTTTTCGATACATCGATGGGTAGATATACATGTTTACTCCTCTTTTGCCTTCTTCTTTGCAGGCCTCCTCGCCGCTTTGACTTTAGTTACCGGTTCCGGTTTCTCCTCCGCGGCTACCTTAAGCGTCACCTTCCTTTTCTTCGGAGTGGACTTCTCTGTAACTGGAGGGGCCTCCGGCTTCAACTCCGACGCCTTCTTGACAACGACTTTGCCTTCCCCCTCTGCCGGTTTTCCCCAGTCTTTCTTGGTGGGGCAGCCCGGGTCAAGGCACATCTCGAACGGCCTCTTTCCCTTCCTAAAGACTTTTACCTTGGGCGTCTTGCACTGCTCGCATATCTTCCCCGATGGGACGATTTTTGCGTTGTGCGGCAACGGATAGGCGTTGTTGCAGTTCGGCCAGTTCGCACATCCGACGAACAGGTTCCCCGTCTTCGCTCTCCTGATTATAAGATTGCCGCCGTCTTTCAGGCATGTGCCTAGCACACTCGCCCTAGCATCTGCCTTGACACCAGCGTTGAGCGCCTGGCCGATCTCCTTCTCGTTCTTCTTGAATAGCGTCATGATCCGCCTGATTATCTCTTTGCCCTCCTCGATGACCTCCGCCTCGCTTTTCTTCCCTGCGATTATGCTCTCCATGTCATCGTCAAGCGTCCTAGTGAGGTTCTCATCTAGTATCTCCCCACAGTACTTGTTCAGGGTCTCATAAACGCTCATCCCGAACTCCGTGACGCTTATGCTGAGGTCCTTTATGTATTCCCGCCTGAAGAGCGTGTCGATGACCTCGGTCCTTGTGGCCTTGGTACCCAGATTCTTCTTCTCAAGAAGCGCGATGAGGCTCGCCTTGGTGAACCTCTTCAGAGGCTCGGTCTTCAGCTCCTTCTCAAATATCTTCTTCGGCGTTATCTCCGCTCCCTTCTGGAATGCAGGAATCTCTACTTCGTCTGCCCTGTAGTATGGTTTGTAGAATTCCGTCCATCCGGGATGCTTTATCCTCGAGCCTCGAGCAACATAACGCTCCCCGTTGGCGTCAAGCGTGACTTTGGTGTTTGCCTTCACCGCTTCGTCAGCGAAACAGGAGAGGAATCTCTTCACTATCAGGTCGTATAACTTTGCTTCCTCATCGGTAAGCCTCTCGGCTTTGTCCCCTGTAGGGTATATAGCTGGGTGAGCCTCGTCCGTCTTTGCACCCTCCACAGGCCTGAACCTCTTCTCCCTGATGAGTTTTTCGGCAAAGTCCTTGTAGTTCTCATTCTTCGCGAGGTCGTTTATTATCCTTGGAAGATTTATCGTTGATGGCAGTTTCTGGGATGAGGTTCTAGGATATGAGATGTATGCCTTTTCATAAAGCGACTGCGCTGTCTGAAGTGTCTTTGTAGGATCCATGCGTATCGCCCTGTTTGCTTCGAGCTGCATGGACGTCAGGTCGAACGGAGGGTATGGTCTGACCGGTATCTCGGTAGCTTCTACGTCTTTCACAGCCACCCTGCCTTTCTTCGACTTCTCCAGGATGGCGTCAGCGACCTGTTTCTCGAATATGTTCCCTTTTAAGTGGTCGAACGTAACCCCCTCTGCGTCAAGGAAGAGCTTCCAGTATGGTTTTGAGACGAAGTTCTTGATCTCCTTCTCCCTGTCCGCAAGGACCGCAAGCGTAGGACCCTGCACCCTTCCTATGCTGAGCGTCCTCCTAGCGCCGGTCATGGCGACAGCACGCATCAGTGCCCTGCTGAAGTTGATTCCCCACATCCAGTCTAGCGAGTGCCTGGTCTCCCCAGCATCGAAGTTGTTCTTGTCGAATGGGTTTATGTTTGCGTAAGCCTCGAGAAGGTCTGACCTGGTCGTCGTAGAGAAGCGCATCCTCCGGAGGTTCTCACTCTTCAGTTCGGAATTGACGTCACCGTTCACGATGCCCTTTATTATATTCGTACCGATTACCGTGCCTTCGATGTCATAGTCGCACGCATTTATGTAGAAGTCGCACTTCTTCCCTATCGTAGTGATAACGTCAAGGTACTTCTTCGTGAAGTATGCTGTCTTGTTCTGCTTGTACGACTCTATCCACTCTACGCTAAATATGGGCAGTTCGCTGGATCCTGCCTTCTGCTTGAGCATGAAAAGGTGACCGGCGGCCGCGACCACGTAGACTGTATCGCCGTCCTTCTCAAACTCGTAGTAGTTAACTCCGTTGATGTTAAGCCTCTTCGGTGCGCCGTCGCTCAGCGACATGGCTATCCTTACGGCTACGCTTGGCTTTTCTGCTACTATCAACTTCGGCATCCGACCAACTATCTTCTTCTTTTCGGCTTGGGTTGCCTCTGACCAACTGCCGCAGGCGCACCTTCCTTATGCAGCGTGTACGCCATGTAGAATCCGAGAAGTATGGTTATTACCGCAAGGATGTAAAAGAGCCATCCGGCTCCCGTGAATACGAAAGCCGCTATTGCGACAACGCTCAGTACGACGACACCCACCGCGATACCTAACTGCTGTTTGTCTACGTCATCAATCGGCATCCTACCACTTATTGTTAGGATACATCAAGAATTAAATAACCTTCCG
>JAKAWC010000004.1 GCA_021817125.1 Microcaldota archaeon | reverse complement strand
GTTTGCAATCGACCGGTTCGTAAAGTCTATGGCGTCCGAAACGATAAGGAGAATCGCACCGTTGATACCTATAGAGACGCTACTTTCTGCACCGAAAGTGTTGTAAAACTTTCAAGGGAAGCTATAAACGGCGATGCGCAAATGAGAGTGCTTAATATATCTTGAAACTATCTAAAAACTTCGCTCGTGCAAACCTAAGCAAAGGGAATATGAAACGGGATTATTTATTGCTTTGTATCCCTAAGGGCGTTTTGCAGCGCCGTAACCTTTTCCTGCAAGGCGGACAGACCTGTTTTCAGGGATTCCATATCGGCTGTGATTTCGCCAAGCAGCGCACCAGCTTCGCGGGCTTTGCCTGACAGCCCCACCCGAGCACCGACGTTCGGCCTGTCATTGATGTAGAGGCGCCTCCTAATCCTGCCGTAGCAGTAGTAGTCGATGCTTAGCGCCACGGCACCCCCTTTCTCAGCGGCTTTTATTGCTCTTTCAGTTATATATAATACTTCGTTGTAGCGTCCCTTTGATAAGAGCATCCCTATTTTCTCGGGGATGTCCTCGCCCCTCTTGGGTTTTATAAATTCATAAGTCACTTTTCCGTCCTTGCGCGTGATGATATACCAGCCCTCAGTTCTTGGCAGATCTTTCGGATCTACAGCCAGTATGTACCCACCTTCCTTCGCCTTTGCCAGTTCGCCTACATCTCCAATCGCTTCGGTTGCAGTCCAAAGGGGTCCGCCCAGCGACTTCGCAGTCTGGAACGCATCCCTGACCGGTGTGAGAGCCTGCCCGTCTGGCACCCTTGGGCAGGGAGTCTTGGTCTCCTGACTTGATCTTCTGGGTTGTAATGCTACTGTCATCATAATCACTAGATTATTGTTGTTCTGCTGTATTTATAGCTTCTTTCTGATTTCGTTCTTTTGGCGCCTATCCTTCACTTCGAACGGCGCAGACACTGTGATTCGGTTCTTTGGCACCAAAACCATTTTCGATCTTCCGTCCGGTGTAAGACTTCCAGGTGGAAGGGGTGGGATTTGAACTTCGTAGGAAGGGATCTGGGCCCCAGCTGGCAAAACTCATTGGCAATTAGAATCAATTGGTGACAAAATACAAGGTGCGACCTCCGGGATTTGAACCCGGGTTGTTGGCTTGGGAAGCCAAAGTCCTACCAGGCTAGACTAAGATCGCACGGTTAGGATAATCCGTTATCTTATATAAGTCATGCCTTCGCTGCTGGGCTTGTTGTCCGTTCCCCCTTCCCCATGCTTAGCAAGGTCCTCGAGGTTCTTGAGCATCTTCTCGGTCTCCTGCTTTATTTTGTCGATGTTTTCAAGGTTGATCTTCATCCCGAGCACCTTTGATAGGACTTCGAGCACGCTCTTCGCGGAGTTTGCATCCATCTCCAGGAGACCGGTCTCACCCATGATGCAGGCAGAATTGAGGTTGTGCTTCTTGGCAAACGCTGGCAGGAGACCCGCCGACCCCCAGATCATGCCGGATGCCTTTCCGAATATGATGCCGCTCTTTGAAAGCGTTGCCCTGAGCGTTTTGTTCGATGCCACGCCGAACACGCGTGGAGTGTGCACATACTGGTTGTTGATGTTGTAGCCGCCGATGGTGTAGACAGTCTTGCCGCCGATGTGCTTAAAGAACTGGATTATCTTCTCGTTGACTTCATACTGCCCTTCTGGGGACGCAGCCTGAGTATCACCTACCAGCAGCACTATGTCGCCGTTGTGGTTCTTGCCTCCTTTGCCCCCCTTGCCGTGTGCCTTGTTCTTAAAGCGGTAGAACCTGTTGCTGACCAGCCTCATGCCTCCTTTCTTCGTCATGATTACCTGGTGGGGGAAGTGTGGTGAGTATAGCGTACCGAATTTCTCCGCGTTGAACTCTGTCTTCAGATACCTCCCGACAAGGCTGCCGACGTTTCCTATCCCCGGAAGTCCGACTATCATCACCGCATCGGTGAGCTTCACCTTCTTGTTGTAGTAGATCTTGGTCTTGTCCATCTTCAAACCTTGTTTGATTTCATGCTGAAGCTCAGTTCTCTATGCGCTTCGAGGATCTTCTCTGCCGCCTTTATTTTGCTTTCCGCTGTAGGATAATCGCTTCCTTCTGATGTGAACTGGTAGTGCGGCGCGCCGATGTACAGCACTGCGACTCCTGCCTTTTCCACTTCAGCCAACACACTCTTTATCAGAGATATCCCCCTCTTCATGTCAAACGATTGGAGGTCGACTGTGTAGGACACCTGATAGATCCTTGGTCGGATTGACTTCTCGACAAGCTCCTCGAGGATTTTCTTGAACTTTGGATCGGTGCCTTTCGGCAGGACCTCTTTGTTCTCGTGGATCAGAGTTATCAGTTCGGTGTATGTCGGCACTTTCTGCGCGATTGCCGCGAGCATCTCCTGCTTCTTCGCCTCGAGTTTTGAAGCGACTATCGCGTTGTTAAATATTTTCTCGGCCCTCTTCTCGAGGTTGTGGTCGTTTATTTTGTCTTTCTTCTCTTTCGTAGTGACCTTTTTCAAAGATATGTCTACAGTGTTCTTCACCGGATCGATGAACGAGACTTTTGCCGCGTCCTTCTGCCCCTCCCTTATGAATTCGTGGATGTTCTTGATCCATCCTGACGCCACTTCGCCTATCGGGAGGTATGCATCCATCTTGTATTCGACAAGCTCGCAGTATGCACCGTAGCGCATGACCTTGTTGATTTTTATCAGGACAATGTCTCCCTTGTCTGGGAGCTTCTTTGGTATTATCATCTACTCAGCGAGCTATCTCGAGCTTCTTTTTTGTCCTGCCGTGGATGACTCTCTCCACATACTTTTTGCAGACCGAACATTCGAGCATGAGCTTCTGCCTCTTGCCTGGCTTCTTTGAGTGAGCCACGGGCTCTACCTTGCCTACGTAACCACGGATCGCCCTCTCGTGCCTTCTCCTTCCGACGTTCATCCATCTCTCAGGCTTGCTACTGTAGAGCTTTGCGCTGTGCTTCGTGTGTTTGTTGCAGTATGGGCAATAAACATTCATCTCCTTCTGTACTTTCATAAAATCACTCAGTTTGTTATTTCTCCGAGTTTGTTGTTGACAATAAACTCAATATCATTTCGGTTGTCTGTCTCGATGACCTGTCCTTGCTTGAATGGCCCGATCTTGTTTCCCTTTGTCGTGATCACTTCCGGGATGTCTGCGAGGATCCTTATCTTTTGGTTCCTATTGCTGGGGGTTGATGTTCTGTTTAGTATCTTCTGCATTTCTCTATATAAATCTTCTTCTTCTGGCGGGATCTGCGATGGGAGTGGTTTGCTGTAAGCAAGGTAAATGAGTATCTTCTGGATGCGCTTCTCCTTCAGGTTCTTGACGAGCCGCACTATGTTTTCCTGTTCTTGAATCATTTGCATGTCTTGGCTGCTGACCGCTTTGTGTGACCCTATCAGATGGTAGAAATCTTTGTTGAGTGGGAGCAGCTCGCCGGTCTTCTTCTCTTCTTGCAGTTTCTTGAAAATGTCTTCAGCAGATGTCTCGTTTACCATTTCCCTAACCCCACACTTCCATTAAAAAATACAAACAAAGACCCCATCATTACTTTGTTTTGATGATCTATTAATTGCTAATATAATATAAAGATGACCGATTTGTGGAATTGTGGGGTGGTGGCAGTCATAAACGGGATAGCGGGGGCTGGATTTGAACCAACGATCTTCGGGTTATGAGCCCGACGAGCACTCCAGGCTACTCTACCCCGCTACAGAACACAAAAGATTAACCTGAAAGAGTTATAATACCTTTCCGTCTTGGGCGAAGAGTGCCTCTGTCTCCTGCCTGGAAATCATACGCAGTTTGCTCCCACACTCACACTTGAACGCTGACTCAAATGCGTTGTCGAATGGAAGCACAAGCTTCTGGTCCTTGTAGCAGGTGTCACACACAAAGAAGTCATTGCAGCCCTGTGGCAGCGAATACTCCGTCCTACCCTCCTTAGCTATGACGTTGTCACCGAACTCAGCGATCTTCTCCCTATCCAGATACCACTTGAACGTAAGCCAGCCCTTGTTGTCCTTATTAACATCATACCTCACAAGGCTGTAACTGTTGAGTACGTTAAGCATCCTCCTGACCTCGTTGACCTTGACCGCCATGACCTCGGCAACCTTCTCATCCGTCTGCGGCGTTGCGAGTATGGTAACCACTTCTACAGCCCTCTTTCCGACCTTCCTTCCGAGGTACTCTGCGAACTTCGGGTCCCTCATGACCTCCTCGGAGCGTACTTGGTGGGGCGAAACGACCATTTCAGGCGCAACGAATGCCATTGCCTTCGGCTTCCGCGTCTTAGAAACATGAACAGCGTTCTTCCCGGTCGATCCAACCGCCTTCCTAGGCATCCTATCGTGCTTGGCCCGTCTCGCCGTGAGCTTCAGCACCTTCTTGTTGGCCTTCTTCTTAGCCTGAGCATAGGGGGCTGCCTTCCTAACGCCGTTCTTGTGGGGGGTCTTGGTCATTTTATCAACATCAGCATACAATTATGGGTTTTTTTATTTAAATACCTATGTTTACTTCACGTTCCAACCCCGAAGGGTTACGCCCACCAAATCGGCCAAATTATACTTTTGCGAACACTAGTATCGTCATTATGAGCACCCATGCCGAGAGGCTGCACATAAAATTCGTTGAGAACTTGTTCCCATACCCCTGATCCTCAAAGTAACCCAGCAGCGAGTCGATTATGTTGCCGAAGAAACCAACGAATATCAATGGAATCATGAAGGTCCACGGCAGGGAAATCGCGAATATCGACAAGCTTATGACGAAGGAGCCGAACAGACCTGCCACGAGCCCCAGGGCGGATACGCCCCCAGACTTGCCCTTCACACCCATCTTTAACGTCGCAAGTATGAGCGGGTCTCCATTCAGGACCCCTATTTCACTAGAGAACTTGTCTGCAGTTATGGCAGCCACTGTCGCCACGTAAGAAAGGACTAGCACCTCGGGGCGCACGAACTGGTTGCCGTACTGATTAAAGTAGTACAACCCAGCGACGACAAGCGGCATCAAGCCGTTCGCCAGGACGTTCTTCCAGCCCCTGGCGCGCTCGTATACCTTTATCGCCTTCTTGCCGCGTTCCCCTATCCGGGTCACTATCGCCGACAAAATCAGGAAGCCGAAGAGCACAAGTAGGAAGAAGACCCCCTCATTGCCGCCCAGGTAGAGCACCCCCAGTCCCAGCAAGAGGGCCAGCAATACTCCCTTGGCGTCTAACGTCAGAAAAGTCCGCATTTTGATTCCATCTTTATGATATATTCCACTATTTCGCAAGCTTTTTAAAACTGCTTTTCCTTATTATAATCACGGGTTCTCTACTGTAGGAAGAGAAACTGGTCGCCTTGCCAGCGCGTGCGAACGTGCTGGCCTCTTCCTTTTTATTTTCCGACGACAGCTACCCCTCCTGGCGGAGCCCTGAAATATGTTTATACACTAATACGCTACCAACGTTTAAAACCTTTGTTGTGGACAAAACAAAGCAAAAGTTTATATGTCCCTCAAATAAATTTACCTAAGGTTTCAACATGAAAACAGCTCAGCCAGTCGCGCAACGCGATGCCCTCAGCCTTGTGCCCAATACCGACGACGGGTCTTCTCCGATGACCATGCCCCAATGGGAAAAAGAGGAGGCGGAAGAGCCGCAGCCCAGTATAGACCCCCGATATCCCGGATTCACCTACACCGAGTTCAACGGGGTCAGACACTACACCAGCACCTCCAAGCCCGCAGTCGGAGAACCGTTCAAGACGTGGGTGCTGGTCGACACGCTCCAAGCTACGGCCAGCCCATCCGAGCAGGGTGCAGGCAACAGGAGCCCGCAGAACGTCTCCCCCACTCAGGTGAACGTCGCCTCCACGAAGAAGCCCCTAGCCGACGCACACAGGCAGTAAGCAGCTCCAGGCAAAGGTATATATCTTTGAAAGGTTAATCTATTCTGTATACTTTTTGTCGATATAAATGGTGGGAGGGTGCCAAAGGAAAAAGAGAAGACTGTAGTTGTAAAAGAGCTAGAGGATCTGCCGGGCATAGGGCCCGCATCGGCAGAGAAGCTCAGGGCAGCAGACATATCCACCCTAGAGAAGGTGGCGACCTCATCGCCGCACGATCTATCTGATATCGCAGACATAAGTGTCGACGCCGCGAAGAAGGCGGTAGAGGCGGCAAAGCAGGCAACAACGCTCAATTATTCTTCAGCATCTGACGTCTACGAGAAGAGGAAATCTCTCGGGCGGATATCGACAAATTCGAAGGAGCTCGACGAGCTTCTCGGAGGGGGCGTAGAGGCACAGGGGATAACCGAGACGTATGGCAGGTTCGCCTCTGGAAAGACCCAGCTTGGGTTCCAGCTATGCGTCGACGTTCAACTCCCGACGGACAAGGGAGGGCTAGGCGGGAAGGTTCTCTTCCTCGACACGGAGGGCACTTTCAGGCCCGAGCGGATCGAGTCGATAGCGAAGGCAAAGGGAATGGATCCGAAAGAGGCCCTAAATGGCATATTCGTAGTCCGCGCCGAGAACACAGAGCAGCAGATGCTCACTCTCGACCGCGCAGACAAGCTCATCCGGGAGAACAACATCAGGCTCATAGTGGTCGATTCGCTCATGTCTCTCTTCAGGTCTGAGTACCTCGGGAGGGGGGCTCTCGGAGAGAGGCAGCAGAAGCTCAATACGCACATCCACAAACTGCAGCAGCTGGCCGACGCACACGGCCTAGCCGTCTACATAACGAACCAGGTCATGGACAACCCGGGCATAATGTTCGGGGACCCGACGACGCCTGTCGGTGGCAACATAGTCGCGCACGCAGCCACCACACGGCTCTACATGCGGAAATCAAAGGAGGAGAAGCGGATAGTCCGGCTCGTGGACTCGCCAAGCCAGCCTGAAGGAGAAGCGGTCATCAAGATCTCCCTCGATGGAATAAAGGATTGAACGTATGCTAATGCTCATCGGCCTTGGCCTGGAGACCAAGGACCTCTCTGTAAGGGCGCTCGAAGCGCTTAAGAGCGCCGATCGCGTCCTCGCGGAGCAATATACTACCATACTGCCAGGGGGGTATATCGACTTCCTGGAGAAGGAGACTGGAAAGAGGATCCAGTTCATCAAGAGATCCGACCTGGAAGAGAATGTGGATGCGACCATCAAGGACTCCAAGACAAAGAACATCGCGCTGCTGATCCCCGGGGACCCACTGGTCGCAACAACACACCATATTGTCGCCGACGCCGCCAAAAAGGTCGGTGCAAGCGTCGAGGTGTTCCACTCGTCATCCATCTTTTCCGCAGCGATAGGTGTAAGCGGGCTCGATATCTACCGGTTCGGGCCCACCACAACAGTGCCCTTCTGGAGTGCGAAGTACAAGCCAACTTCGTTCTTGGATGTCATAATGAAGAATCAGTCCAATGGGCAGCACACGCTTGTCCTGCTGGATATAGATGCGGCCGAGGGCAGGCACATGAACGCCTCCGAAGCCGTAGCACTGCTCCTGAAAGCCGAGGAGGAGAAGGGCTACGGGGTCCTGACCCCAGACACCAGAGTCATAGTCCTATGCGACATCGGCAGGAACATCCAGGCGATAGACTATACCACCATCGGCAAGGCGACATCGGATAGGGCGAAGGCAACGGCGTTGATAATCCCCGCAAGGCTCAACTTTGCAGAAGAGGAATCCCTCCGGGCAAATAGCCTTAAATAATAGCTTGCCCTAATATTAATCCTAGTCCTGAGTGGAAGTATGAACGAGACCATAGCAATAGCGCCGACAGTGAGCGTTGCAGCCCCTCCAGCCAACGCTGCGGCACAGGCGCTAAAGGCCATGCAGAGGCGAGAACTCATAGCGTGGCACGAACTGGATGATGGAAAAGATGGGAGGGCCAACGTTCTCGCCAAACTGACGAACCGTGTCATATCATCGCTCCAGGAGCTTGCGGCTGAGATGCACGTACGGTTCTCCTTCCGAGATGACCACATTGGGTGGGTGCTCCTGCTGCCTAGGTCACGTTTCCCAAACGTGCGTAGCATTGACATCGTCCTTTCGCGTGCAAGCGGGGATGGTCAGGAGGTAGAGCTGACAGTGACCTCTAACCCGAGGTCACGTGGCAAGAATCCGACCTCAAGAGAGCTTCGGGTACCAACATCAGACATGGTGCAGACGCTAAAGGCGTCCGACTACTTCTTCCAGTACCTGAACGTGTAAGCCATCGCTGCGAACCCGAATGCCTCCACGAACCAGAGGTTCGCTATCCTGGTGAAGATGGTTATCGCTGCTGCTATTCCGAATGTCACCCCGAGCCCCCCAAGGAAAGCGACAAGATACGCTATAAGCGCAGTCTCTGTAGCACCGATGCTGCCCGGAACTCCCGTTATCATCCCGAACAGTGCGGATGACGTGTAGATGAATACTATCACGGGCAGGTAAAGTATGTTCAGCGGTATGCCGAAACTGTAGACGATAAGGTAGAATGCCACGCTGTTCATGAACATCGCCGGTAGGGTGTAAAGCAGCGAATACGCATATATCCCTCCCCCTAGCTTTGTGTTGTTCTCGAAGTACATCTCCCCGACTTCGAAGAATGTCTTCATAAACGAGACTCTGCTGAGGGCCCTCTTGAAGAGCCTGAACGGTGTCTTGTGGAACATGAATGCAAACGGTATCAGCAGTAAGATCATTATCACGAGCGACGATATGATGTACTTGCTACCTACGAAGAATATCGCTATGAGCGACAGCAGCGCGAAGCCGAGGAAGTCCGTGAAAACGTCAGCGACCACCGCAGGGAATGTCGCTCCGAAGTCCTTGCCCGTTATCCTATTCAATGTAAACGAAACGACAGCCCTCCCCCACCTGCCGGGAGTGAGCTCCATAGCAAACATTGACAGGTAGACTAGGAGGTTCTTCTTCCACGAGATCCTGACCCCGAGCCTTCTCGTGAAGAACTGCCACTTCGGGAACATCATCAGGTCTGCAAGTAGTATCACGACAAGCGCCAGGAAGAAATAGAAGAGATTGATCGACTCGAGAGTCGAAACGAAAGTGCCTACCCCCTCGTTCAGCACCGCAAGCCCCGCTATTACCAGGAAGACCACGAAGCTGAATGCCAGGAAAGATATGAGCACCAGCTTAAGCTTGTCAACCCGTTTCCTGAAGTCGACCTCCTTCTTTATCTTGCCGACCTCCTTCAGGTAGCTTGTACCATCATTCGTCCTTGCCAATGCGTCGCCCCGTACGCTGAGACATAGATATTTATCTTCTTAAGCCTTATCTTCCTGATAGGGCTTGTCCTATGCTCGAGATAAAATACGCCAGGGGCAAGCTAGTCGCCGCAGACCAATCTACAAAAGACATCCTCAAGAAAGGATACTTCGGAAAAGTGGTCGATGGCGAACTAGTGCTAACGGTAGTGGAAGCGCTGTACCTAATGGACTCGCGTAACGCAACCTGCGTCGACGCCAAGGGAAAGAAATTGTCGTTCAATGAGCTATCAAGACCGCATTCGGCTGATGGGAAGTTCATAGCGCGTTATTTCACGTACAAGGATTGGAGGGACCGCGGTCTTGTCATCAAGGATCCCGGGTTCGCGCACGCAGCCCCCGACAAAACGCCGGTCAAGAGGTACCCATCTGTAAGGCTGAGGCTGCCGCGGTGCAGACTCGACGGCGTCTTCTTTAGGACAGACCTGACCACAGTGATAGAAGATGCAGAGAAGGGCAAGGAGCTGTACGACAACTATTGGCTCGGGCAGTTTGGCACATATAAGGCAGCTGACAGGGGCAGGCTTAACAAGTTCGACATATACGAGACCCTCTTTCTGATTGAGAAGGGAATGCTCAAACCTGGCAATGTGTCCAAGAAAGACATCCTCTCGCTCGCAGCGTCAAGAAGGCCAGACATAGCAGGTCTCTATGAGGTGTATAAGGACTGGCGCGAGAGGGGGTACGTGATAAAGACCGGATTCAAGTTCGGCGCCCACTTTAGGCTCTACTTCCCTGGGGCGAAGCCGATACAGGCGAACTCGGACGGCTGGGTGCACTCAAAGCACGTGGTGCACGTATTCCCAAAGGAGTCAAGGCTGCTTATCTCGGAGTGGGCGAGGGCGATAAGGGTTGCGCACTCGGTGAAAAAGACATTCATACTTGCGGTGCCCGGCAAGACCGGAGGGCAGAAGACACTCCCCGACTACATCCTGTATCACCGAAAGGGCGGTGAAGCCGACAATCCCATATCGAGCCCGCCAAGATATGCCATGCTCTCTCTCGGTGAGGAAGAATACATAGGCGGGAAGGAGTTATCGGGAGCGATAAAGTCGGCGAAGTCAAAGAGACTCGATCTGATACTCGCAATCGTCGACCGGGAGACCGCAGTTACATACTACAAAGTCAGACAGATAGCCCTGCCGCGGAGCAAGCACGAGTACTATGAGATAGACTGGATGCAGCCATAGCTTCTTATACGTGTCAAGCGGATTACAATCATGGCAGAGCAATCAGATATATTCTGTAATGAGGGGATAATCGGGAGTTCTACCATCACTACCGTGGGCACGATGCGCATCGTGCTCGCTAAGGATGGCGTGACGTCTACTCATTTCATGGTCATACCCATGGAGCACAGAGATCACATAGATGAGTTTACTGGCCAGGAGACAGCTGACTTCAATGAAGCTCTAAGCCTAATCCGGCATGTGGCAGAGCGCAGGGGCATTGCATCGTACCGGCTAATATCTATGGTCGGGGCTGAGTCTGGCTCTACAATAGCACATTATCATATGCACGTCATCGGCGTCACAAGCGCTGACCGCAACGATGAAAAGTTCGGTATTCTTATGGCGAACCCTGGCGCAAGGCCCATACATTACAGCATCGAAGAGCTGCCAAAAAGGGCACGGGAACTCCGCGCGGAATTTGATGCAGCAAAGGGCAGAACCAGTCACTGACTCCGTATCTCCCATAGATTCCACTATACGGCGACACCTCGAAGATTTTTAAACCTTCCAGAGTATATGATAGCAGAGGCGATGGAATGAAGCTTACAGACATCTACAACATGGATATATACAGCGACGCGGGCTCACGCCTTGGAGAGGTGCAGGATCTTATACTTGACCTCGAGAAGGGCGAAGTGAGCAGACTTCTACTCACCAAGTGGAAGAACGTAAGGGGAGACGTAAAAGGAGCGCTCAAGGCGAAATCCATTCTGTACAAGAATGTGAAGAACGTCGGAGATGTGGTCCTGATATCCGCCCCGACCCCGACATCGATTCCTGGCGAGCCAGCGACGAAGGAGGAGGTCAACGACCTTTCAAGATAAGTTCATTTTTCTTTTTTAGGTTCTTTTTCTGTGATTCGACTGAGGATACGGTGTTTGTCCAAGGTATTTATACCTGAAGCGAAATAGGGTGGTATATTAGAAGCCCATTGCGCTAGGTACTGAGGTGTAAAGTATGGTAAATTGGAATTGGATGTGGGGGATGTTTGGTTTATGGGGGATTCTAACGAGAGCAGGGACGGGTTCTGGGGTGTCCCTACTCGGTTCTGCAATAGTGAGTTTGGTTGTGACCCTCCTGTTGTCTGGTCTAGCCTACTTGGCATATTCGGGTTATAAGCACCTAAGAGGGAGAGGACGTCGGCTTCAGGAACGGCGACAGGGTAAAGCACGTCAAGCTAATACCGGATAAACTCCCCACGTCGTTCGAGAAAATAATAATTCACACACATGGCACCGCAGAGGCGGGAGGATCTTCAGACAGACCTGGTCCCTCGCTCTGCACCTGCTCGGCAAAGACGACCAGGAGATGCTCAAGGGGGCATAAGACCTCGGCGTGCGGAAGAACCAGACTGGCACAATTAAGACTGGCACAATTAACATCCTATAATACGACGTCATCGGAATTAGGGCGTGTATAAACGACAAGCGGTAAAGGGGGAAAACCTTCATATCCTCGAGGTGAAGAAGGTCGTACCAAAGGCGCTTGCCGAGAAGACCGAAGACACGCTGCTCGACATCATGAACTCCTCCGCCTACGCGCTGATACTGCTCAACAATGTTTGGAGCTAAGGGAAAATATATAAGCACGAGTAACCGATTTATACCACGCTCCTATCGTCTAGTCCGGCCAAGGACGCGGGGCTTTCAACCCCGCAACTCGGGTTCAAATCCCGATGGGAGCACTTTGATGGTAAAAATGGAAATAAGAGAGTACAGTATCTCTGACAATAAAGCGGTAGCGAAGCTTTTCGACGATTTCCAAGATTATCTTGTAGCTATGGACTCTTTCGATATCCTAAAGAGGCCAGATGGTTTTGGTAAGAAATACACCGAATTGACGCTGAAAAACATATCAAAAAATAAAGGCAAGATGTTTGTTGCTCTTAGGGGCGCAGATATGATCGGGCTTATAGTAGCCATTGTACTACCAAAGAGCAGCGATCCTGGTGCCAAATCTGGTCTAAGGGGAAGGATATCAGAACTCTATCTGGGTAAGGACCATAGAGGGCAGGGCGTTGGGGCATTACTGATGAAAGCAGGCGAGGGGTACCTGAAACAGAGTGGGTGCAAGAAAATATTCATAGAGGTATTTACGCCGAATGAGGGTGCTCATAATTTCTATAAAAAGTTCGGATATAGAGACGTTGATTTTGAGATGGTCAAGGACATTTGAGTGTTCAGATTCCGAGAATGGTAACCGCATACAATAAAACATATCAATCGATATCATTCAGGCACAGGTAAATCATGCCTATAGAACGAAGGGAGCATTCCAAGCTGGTAAAACACAATCAAGGGAATAAGATGTGTGAAAAATGCGCAACGAAGAGGACCGGTTTCCTAGGCATAGTGGGCAAGAGGATAGACTGCACCTGTGCATGCACTGGCGACACTGTCCAGACAAGAATAGAGCAGATGTACTCTCCCGGAAACCCAAACTTCAACAAGCCAGGGGTGCCGCAGACGCGCACCAACTCAAATATAATCAGCAATGCGTAGAAGCAGGCCGCGCTGGGGTCGGCCGGAATACTCAGTGCAAATATCTCACAGATCGCCAACTTCACGCCAGGATACGACTACAACCTCTACAGCACCGCAAATCTGACATTCTCTCCCAGATACACGTCAGCCGATAGCAGGTTTTTATACCTTGGGCGAGACTATTAATCCTGTGATTCTATGACGGGGGGCAACTATTCCTCATCAGAGACTTTCTCCGATGCAGAACAGCGCATGCTCGGCCCGTTCTTCTCCAACATGGACAAGTCCATCTTCGTCCTGACCAACCTCCCTGAGGTCATAAAGGGCACTCTATTCTCCAGATACAGCAGGACCGACAAGAGCGTCAGGAAGATACTGCTTGACGAGTTCATGGCGAACAAGGACATATTCGAGCAGAAGGAAGGTGGCACAACTGCAGGAGCCGCGTCCTTCATACTTAACCAGGAAAAGGCAGAGCAGTTCTACGAGCGTGTGCTTGTTGGTTATGGCGACGATTCGGTAGCAGAGCTTGCCGGAGTGCACGTTGCATGCGAGAGCGTCTCCAGCCTGGCAGCGGACCAGCTCACCGACTCGAGGATTGGGATATCCCCTCTGGAAAAGTCGGCGAGGTATGTACTGTTCGACAAGAAGGTCAATGGTAAGTACCTCTGGTACAGGGAGCCTAAGATAATGGAGTCCAAGTTCGAGCCGATGTACACCGAACTCATGGATAGGATATTCGACCAATATGTCGAGTGGATGCCAAGGGTGAATGCACACGTCAAGGCGGTCACGCCAAAGGATCCGACCGCGACCGACAGGGCGTATGAGACGGCATGCAGGGCACAAGCGTGCGACATACTAAAGAACATGCTGACCGCAGGAAGGCTGACCAACATAGGGCTCTTCGGGAACGGAAGGTCATTCGAGTACCTGCTTACTAAGTTATATTCATCGAATCTCACAGAGGCGCAGAATATCGCCAGCGAACTCCACGCAGAGTTGAGGAAAGCGCTTCCATCATTCGTGAAGAGGGCACAGCTTTCAGAGTACATAACCGGCACCCGCGCCGAGATGCAGGCATTCGCAGGCACGATCGGAGCCTCTCCAGCGCAGCAGGAGGAGCAACCGTATCTGAAACTCATGGACTTCGAGCCTGACGGAGAAGAGAAGGTTCTCGCTGCGATGCTCTACCCCTACTCCTCCAAGCCACTCGCCCAGCTCAGGGCTGAGATAAGAGCCATGCCCCAAGAAAAGAGAAGAGAGCTCGCAAAGGCATACCTCTCCAAGCGCAGAAACAGGAGGGACAAGGCTGGCAGGGCGCTGGAGAACCTGTTCTACACGTTTGAGATGTGTGCGAACTACGGGATTTTCAGGGACATCCACCGGCACAGGGTCCTGAGCACAGAAAGGCAGGCGCTCACGGCCAACCTCGGCTACGACCTACCTGTGGAACTGGCAGACATAGGGCTCGATAAGGAGTACAAGACCCTCATGGAGGACTGCAAACGGGCTTACAAAGCCATCGCCGCCGAGATGCCGGTAGAGGCGCAGTACGTTGTGCCACGGTCATTCCATCTGCGATGGTACATAAAGATGAACCTGAGGGAGATTCACCACCTTACCGAGCTGAGGTCGCAGCGGCAGGGTCATCCTGACTACAGGAAACTCGCACAGAACATGAAGCGCCTCGTGGCAGAACAGCACCCGACTCTCACCGAGTACATGCAGGTCGACATGAACGACTACGCCCTCGCAAGGATAGAGAGCGAGAAGAGGATCGACGAGAAGATGGCGAAGCTGAACGCCAAGATGCAGCAGGAGCAGGATAAGAAATGAGTACCACTTAGAACTGAGGCAATGGCATGATAATTTCGACAAAGAAGATTCTTGAGCTAAATGAGAAGTACAAGCTGCTAGAGAACCTCGACGCCAGAGAAGCAAATCCGGAGGGCGTCGGGATTGACATCAGAGTAGGCGAGGTATACCGGATCACCGGTGAAGGATTCCTCGGTGCAGTCGACAGGAAGAGCTCTGACATAGAGAAGATCGCAGACATAAAGAATGGCGACAAAGAGATAGTGCTCAAACCACAGGAATACATCTTGGTAAAGACTATGGAAAAGGTTAATCTGCCAGGCGAGAAGATATCGATAGACGGTGGAGAGCCTACGTACCTAATGCTCGACGTGCATCCACGCTCAACTCTCCAGAGATGCGGGGTATACCTGATGGCTACGAAGACCGATCCCGGATACTTCGGCGAGCTCACATTCGCGCTTGCGAACCTTGGCCCAAAGTCTTTCAGGCTTGAACTGGGCGCCAGGATAGCGAACATAGTCTTCGTGCAGGTGCTAGGTGACATCTTCAGGGCATACGAGGGCCAGTGGAAGGGAGGCCGAGTTGCCACTGGGGGAAAAGAAAAACAGGTATAGGACTACTTCTTTCCGGCGAAGTCCTCGCTTATCTTTGAGGCGGTAGGCATTATCGTCCCCTGATACTTCCCCTTGTAAACCTTCTCAACCGGAGTCGATATCTGCTCGAACATTAGGCAGCAGAACCTCATTCCAGGGATGAGTGCGATCGGCAGCTTCCCTATGTTGCTTATCTCAAGCGTGAGCCTGCCTTTCCACCCGGGTTCTACCCTCCCTGCTGTCGAGTGGACGATTATCCCGACCCTTCCAAGGCTGGACCTGCCGTCAAGCCTGCCCCCGATGTTATCCGGAAGCTCCACAGTCTCCATGGTCATGCCTAGGACGAACTCCCCAGGGTGCACGATGAACTTCTCCCCCTCCGGGAGTTCAAGGAGCTCGGTATCCACGTCGAACATCTCCTCGGTAAGGTCGATGAATGGCTTATGGGTAGTCTTGAATATCCGAAACGCATTGCTGAGCCTAAGATCTATGCCAACAGCGCCGAGCTGCTTGTCCAGGTTGCATGGTGACACCTTTATCCTTCCAGCTGTCAACTGGGTCTTGATATCCTTGTCTGAGAGTATCATAGAATCACTACTTGCCCCCAAGTATATCTGTAGGATAAAATCTATATGCCTTGCAGAAAACGCTTTTATAGCCCCCTTGAGAGATGGTCTAATGTGAGACCATGCCTAAAGGATTCATAATCAGAGATCTCAAATGGGAAGACTTCCACGACATAGCCACGAACTTCTTCAGCTACTACGAAGAGGTGGACGCGGACCCCGACTTCGGTCTGACCCTGATGGAGAAGAAGCCGACCTGGCAGGAGGAGGCGCTCTGGTTCGCAAACACGTACAAATCGGTGCTCGACAAGGACCGAATCATGCTCGTCGCCGTCGCAGACGGGAAGGTCGTCGGCGCATGTGAGGTGGTACGAGGCGGCAGCCAGCAAGGCCACATAGGCGCCTTGGGCATAGCCATACAGAAGGATTACAGGTCGCTCGGCATAGGTCAGGCGTTGATCAAGGAAATTCTGAAAAGATGCAAGAAGAGGTTCGAGATAGTCGTGCTGTCGGTCTTTGCCAACAACCTAGGGGCGATCCACGTATATGAGAAACTTGGCTTCAAGCGGTACGCATCGCTCAAAAACGCATTAAAACGCAACGGCAGATACTTCGCAGAGGATAAGATGTACATCGACCTGAAGAAATCCTGACGCCATAGACCGACGTATTCAAAGGCAGGCTTAAAACGCAGGGGGCTGGGCTTAAGGGTTTATATCGGGGTAGAGCTGGAAATGAGAGCAAAGCTCGCTCACTTTCTGGCGTATCTCAATGAGTTTCTTGTTCTCAGCGACCTCCGCCTTGAACTTTTTCAGATATTCCTGCCGTGCCTCTTTATCACCAGGAAGCTCATAGCCCTTGACTTCATTTATGACTTCTGCAATAAGCTTGCCTATGGTTCGCATCTCAGCCTCCTTCATCCCTCTTGTCGTTATCGCAGGGGTGCCCATCCTTATGCCGCTAGGATAGAACGGGGAAGCAGGGTCGTTCGGGATGGTGTTCTTGTTCACAGTTATTCCAGCGACGTCAAGCGCGTCCTGCACGAATACCCCTTTGCCTTTGCCAAATTGCGTCAGGTCCACCAAGAGCATGTGGTTATCGGTGCCGTCAGTAACCAGCTTTATGCCGTTCTTCATCAGCTCATCGGCCAGGGCCCTAGCGTTCTTCACTATCTGCTGAGCGTACTGCCTGAACTCTGGCTTTGACGCCTCAAGAAGCGCTATCGCTATGCCTGCGGTAGTGTGGTCGTGAGGTCCGCCCTGCAGGCCAGGGAAGATGGTCTTGTCAATCTTTTCCGCAAGTTCAGGGTCTTTCTTCATGCCCTTCTCAGTGACCATTATCATGGCACCTCTTGGGCCCCTGAGGGTCTTGTGCGTAGTCGTGGTTATGACGTGAACGTAAGGCGACGGGCTCTTGTGCGCCCCTCCCGCAATGAGGCCTGCAATGTGCGCTATATCTGCGACAAGGTATGCACCTGATTCATCAGCGATTTTCCCAAGCTCCTCGAACGGGAACTCCCTAGTGTAAGCGGTAGCCCCGACCCATATGACTCTCGGCTTCCTCTCCATCGCTATCCTCCTGACCTCATCGATATCTATATACCCGTCTGGCTTTACATGGTAAGGTACGCTCTCGAACAGCTGCCCGGTCTCGCTCGTCTTCCAGCCGTGAGTCAGGTGTCCGCCGTCAGTAAGGTTGAGCCCGCTAATCACGTCTCCGGGTTTGCACAACGCAAGCAACACCGCCATGTTTGCCGGGGAGCCCGAATAAGGCTGCACGTTCGCGTGCACCACGCCGAAGAGCCTCTTCGCCCTTTCAATCGCCGCCTTCTCGACCAGGTCTATGAACTGGTTGCCTCCGTAGTATCGTTTTCCAGGGTAACCTTCGGAGTATTTATTGGTAAGGACCGAACCTGAGGCCTGCATCACCGCCACGCTTGTGAAGTTCTCTGACGGAATCATCTCCAGTCCCGTTCTCTGTCTGTCTAGCTCCTTCTTTATAGCATCAAACATCTCCGGATCAGTCTTCTTAAGTTCAGAAAGCCACTCCGTTCTAACCTCGACCTCCACTCTAGCACCCTCTATCCGATTGGCGTGTCAACGTATATAATCCATACCTCTAAACGGAGGTGCAAAAGTACATGGAAAAGCTCCTCTCCGTTCCGGCAATCCCCGACGTGCTGTTCTGAATATATTAATCCCGCAAAGTACCTAATTTATATGGTGCAGATATGGGTGCCAGCAAGAACGCCGGGAAAAATATTCCGCAGAGGATAAGCGTAGGCAGCTCACAGCTTGCCACGATAGTCAAGGACCTACGGCTGGCAAAGCTCGTCAAGATGGACCTTGATGCAGGCATGCACGAGTTGGCACTAAAGTCGCTGAAGGAGAGGAGGCTATCCGAAGCTGACCGGATAGCAAAGAAGGCAGGATGGTTCTCTGACGCCATAAATGCAATATGCAGCAAAGACATACCAAAGGCAATAATCATAGTTGCAGACGTGGCGTGGATAAGGCAGGCTGAGCTGGACATGCTGAACAACGTCGGCTCCCAGTGACAACGGCATTAAACGTTCTCAAAAGAATGTATTTAAACGAGGGATTATATAATAATCGAGGAGATTTCATGGGACAAATAATAGCTCCCGCGCAAGCGAAGGATGCAGCATTAAAGTTAGCCGCGAGGCCTGTGGAAAGGCAGGGCATGGATACGAACCTACCCCCAAAACCTGTCAGGAAAGCTGCCAGTGCCCCGCAGTATGGGGAAAGCGATGGGACGGATCTGATGCCAGGATGGCAAGACCTCAGACCGGCGACGGCCAAGCCCGAACAAACGGAATCCGCCCCTGTGCGCAATGGCGAGTATTAGCTGGCATTAAACAAAGACCAAGAAAAAGCTCAATTTTGATCGTTCCGTTTTTCCGATCTTCAATTCACCAAACTGCATATATTAGTCCCTAAAATGAGCTAATCTAAGTGTGAAATCATGGGTGCAATAAAGTCCCCTAGTGGATTCCCGACAGGCCCGTTCGATGGCCCCAAACCCCCAATCAGGCCCCCAGAACCTCCGAGACCACTGATAGAAGTGCAGGAGGGCAAGCCAGCAAACTTATACCTCGGCCACCCTGGAGTGAGGCTGGAGCTCGTAAGGCTCGTAAATGCGTATCTAGGGCAGGCCGGCACAGAGGCGGAGCAGGAGAAGCCTGTAGACTTCGAGAAGGCAGATGCCGCAGTAAAGTCATACCTAAAAGCTCACGAAAAGATACTCCTAAAGGACTCGCTCCCATACCTGCGCGAAGACCCGCTATACAAGCTACAATTGGCACTGCAGAGCAAAGACCTAAAGGATGCATGTGACATACTGGAAGGTATAGAAGCAGACATGAAAGCCCAGCTGAATCTCCCGGCATCCGCAGAACGCCACAATGCAAAGGAACTTCGACGCCCAGCCACATTAAAAGTGGCTCTGCAAGAAGAGACCGCAGAGTTCTACAGGAAAGAGATAGCCACAATAAATATTGTTTTATGCAACTTAAGCGCGGGTGCTATAGAAAGCACCAAGATGGAGCTAGACTACCTCACGTCAAAACCGGATGCGCTCTATAAGGAGAGAGGCAGCTGGGTAAGGCGCGCATTAGACATGCTCATCGAGGATAATGATCCCGAAGCCGCGAAACAGTGGTTACTTGGTGTTAGAGCGGACTTCGAGTCCATCCGTGTAAGAGCAGAACTCCGGGAGCAGCAGCTCAAGTCGGCCCGAAGAGGCGGCAGCACCGTGTCCTAAAACCAACCTTTTTATAACTCCAAAGCCGATAGTAGCTCATGAAGAAAGACCGGGCCATGAAGCAGGTAGCCGAACTTCTGGAAGACAGCGGATACTCTCTGGTCATAATCCGGAACATGCACACGTGCATGGATATACTTGCCAAGAGGCTGGACCGCAAGTTCGTTATAAAGGTGGTCTACAATGTCGACTCGGCCAGCAGGGAGGAGGCAGACACGCTCAACAAGGTAGCTTCTTTCATGGATGCCGAGCCGCTAATAGTGGGCAGTGTATCGAAGAGGAACAAGCTTGCGGAAGGCGTTGACTACAACCGTTTCTCGGTTAGGTGCGTCTCAATCAACTCGATGGACAGGATAGCATCAAACCTCCCGTCCCTCACCGCTTCAAAATCCATAGGCGTGACTGCGCTGGTCGACGGGGCAAAGCTCAGGTATCTTCGAAAGCTCAATAACATGACAAGATCGAAGCTGTCCAGGTCAGCAAAGATATCGAAAGATACCATCTATATGCACGAGTCACAAGGAGGATACGCTGCAATAAGGACGATTGAGCAGATAGAGCGCGTCCTGAACGGGACCATAACGGCAAGCGAGCAGAACGTCAGGTCAACGGCCAAGGTCGGCGCCACAAAGTTAGCAAACACCGGCATAAAGGCGATAAAGCTCTCCAATGCACCGTTTGACATAATCGCAAAGTCATCAAACTACTATGAGATAAGCGGCGACGCCAATATCCGCACCATGGTCAAGAGGGCAGAGTTCTTCAAGACAGTAAGGGAGTCGTTCGAGGACAACTATCCCTTCTTCCTGAGCAAGAACAAGAAGGGCAGGCTGCACGGGGTGCCGGTGCTAAACAAGAAAGACCTGAAGAGGATAAGCTCAGAGCACGAGCTTCTGGAAGAGTTGACCTACTAATAGCTCACACGGCGGCGGATATTGCCGCATCCACCCTACGCGCATTCAGTGCCAGGTTCTTCAGCTCTTCGCGAACTTCTGGAGCCTGGAACTTAGACGGGTCTGCGAAGTAATCTCTTATCGTAGCGGTTTCTTGGGCGCTCCACACATCCAACTCCTCCAGCTGCTTCAACCCCTTTGACACGAACTTGATGGCTGAGCGTATCTCTATGCCGTCCTCAGCTGCCTCCGCCGCGGCGCCCTGCTCCCTGTCCAGCACAGTCAAAACAAACGGCACCTCGACCCTGACACCACTCCTCTCTGCCTGCAGCGAGATCTGTCGCAGGCCAATCCTTTTGCTAAAGAACTTCGTAGTCAGGTCGTCAACAATTGCGAGTACGTCCCCATCTTCCATGACTCCCTCGACCAGAGAATGCCCTCCCCACGCCTTCACCGCTTCCTCGAACGCCTTATCGGTCTTGACTTCGTCATTCACTTTCCGGGTATAGAGCGAAGGAATTCCCGTTTCAACTGTCAATGCGGCTCCAAGCGGTATGCCAGCCATTGCTAGGCCTACTATCTTGTGATGCGGCCTTGGTCTTCCCTCAATATCAATGAAATCCATGTCCCTGAGAAGCAGTATCAGGGCATCAGTAGTCGGTCCCCTATAGAGATACGGCGCAGCGCTGGCGAGTGGTCTAAGATTTACGTACACCGGCGCCCAGGTCTTTCCGTCTGCCAGAATCCAGCCTTCAGGCTTGTCCCTGAGCCATGTGGATATCATGCTCATGGTCTTCGGCCCATCTTTGGTCTGCACCACGCGTCTCTCCGCGAGCCCCTCGAGTATATTGCCAGCAAGTTTCTCTATAGCTGCGGCGCGTGCTATCGGGTTCTTAAGTTCCATTCGTGTTACTGCCATGCAATCACAGGATTAGTAAGCAATTAGGTCTGCGAACGTTTATATTGCTTCTCAGAAGACGATGTAGAGCAGTAGATTGCCGACCAGGAGCGAGATGACCACACCCACAAAAGTGAACGCCGCAAGTGGGGCGGAGTTCCTATAGACCGGAAGCTTCCTCTTTATGTGCGACATCTCTTTCATCACAATCTCGGTTGCAAGCCTCTCGAAGTGCTTCGCCCTCTTGGAGAAGACCTGGGTCTCCCTCTTCGTCATCAGGTTGATTGCGATGATATCTCCTTCCTCAAGGTCCTTCGGATAGATGTAGCTCACCATCCTAAAGTTGATGAGCCTCTCGTACGCCAGTATGAGCGCGCTCGGAACAGCAATTATCAGCATCAGAAAGAATCCCGTCGCGTTGAAGCCCAGGTAGTAATCTATGATAAGATAAAGCACCACATACGCTATCAGGAGCGCCAGACCCGCTGCTAGAGAGCCCCTGTCGACCCCCACCTTCTTCGGCTCAGTCTTCTTTGCGAACACCAGATAGTAGAGTGGTATCGCCCAGACGGTGACGTAACCTGTGGCTATGAACACAGATAGTATGAAAGGAAGATTGAATTGCATTATCCCTCCAAGGAGAGGCGTAGCCTGCACCGGAAGGATCAATGCGATTGTGACGAACTCGAAAAAGTCGCCCCCTCCAAGGAATCCCGACCTATAAAGTAGATAGCTGAGCGAGCCTATCAGCAGCGCAATAAGCCCTCCGTACACGATATCCCTGGCGTTGTTTGTCACAATGAGCACCACCACTCCGATGACAAGAGCGATGTAGGCGAACCAGTTCGGGACGTTTCTCTTGTTGAACACATCATAGATGGCGTATACTAAGGTTATCAGCAATAGTGTTATCAGCCTAATCTCTACAGTGGTCGTCACCATCAGATCAACATTCTGGTTTCGTAGAAAAGATTTAAATACCTGCTAAGGATTCTTCTAATCACAGTGTTTGAAATGCGAGCGGAATTGCACACGAAGTACAGCGCTTTCTCTACGGTAGTGCAAACCCATTGCTCGCCTGTCAATGCAAATGACCTGCCACTCATGTGGAAGGGCATCGCGTAAGGAAACGTAAAAGTTTCTAGGTGTTTCTTATGCGCATGCTACAACTATATAGTGGAGAAGTTTCCAGTTCCTCGGCTCTCAGCAAGGAGGGCATCATCCTATCTGAGATAGGGCTGGACGAGATGTTCTCAGCCACGCCGTTCGTAGACTACATACACGAGAAGTACGGGTTCTCGAAGTCTGGTGTGTGGTATAACCTGAAGAAACTCAAGAAGAAGGGGCTGCTCGAGTTTACCGAGAAGGGGGAGGAACAGAGGCCCCTCTGCCTTACGAAGGAGGGGTTGGACAGTCTCAGGTCAACCATCAACCGAACCAGGACCCACAGCCATGGGCTAGTGTCGCCAATGCTATCGCGGCCAACGGCAACCTGGTAGACGGGAGGGTGGCGGTTCCAGCGAGCTGCCGCCCAACCGCCCCGAACAGTGTCGCAAAGTGAAACGCCACCGGCTGCGCCCTGACAAAGTGCGGTATCCCAAGGAAACGGTGCCCCTGTTGCCGAAAGAGATTGTCTGGCGGAGCAGCAGGCATCCTGACCCCACAAAAGCGTTATAAATTACCACATGCAATAATCCTGCATGTCAGATCAACAATACATCTGGATGGATGGAAAGATGGTCAAGGAGCAGGATGCCAACGTGCACGTCCTGACACATTCCCTGCAGTACGCGAGCGGGATATTCGAGGGCACGCGTTCTTTCACAGCAAAGAAAGGCACAGCGATATTCAGACTAAAGGAGCACACGCACAGGTTCTTCAACACAGCGAAAATAGCGCACATGACCCTTCCGTTCACCGAGCAACAGATCAACACAGCCACCATAGAAGTGGTGCGGAAGAACAAGCTCGGTGACAGCTACATACGGCCGTTCGGCTATTATGGGGTAAAGGGAGTAGGGCTCACGAATCCGGTCAAGTACCCGAAAGTAAGCGTCGCCATAGCCGCATTCTATTTTGCAAGGTATCTGGAGAAGAAGGGAGGCCTGCGCTGCAAGATATCCTCTTATAGGAAGGTCAGTTCATCCATGCTCTCTCCGCGCGCAAAGCTCAGCGCCAACTATATGGGCTCTCTGCTCGCATCGCTGGAAGCGAAGGACGCGGGCTATGACGAAGCGATTCTGCTCTCTGAAAGCGGGCACGTCACCGAGGGGCCAGCGGAGAACATATTCATGGTAAGCGAAGGCACGGTTGTGACCCCGCCAAGCTCCGCAAACATACTCATGGGCATAACCAGGGACAGCATCATCCGAATTGCAAAGGATCTCGGCTTCGCAGTCGAGGAGAGAAATATACACCGCGAGGAACTTTACACCTGCGATGAGGCGTTCTTCACCGGCACCGCGGTAGAACTTGAGCCTATAGTCTCAATAGACAAGAGAAAGACTGGAGACGGCAAGATAGGTCCGATCACGAAGAGGCTTTCGGACACTTACTCGCAGGCGTTGCGCGGCCAGAAGAAGGAGTACGAAAAGTGGCTGACCTACGTCTGACTCAGGCGATCAGTTTCTTGTAATAACCTTTGTAGTCCTCCCTTAGCCCTTCAAGGAGAGGCGTAAACTCCACCCCAAGCCCTTTCAGCTTATCGTTTTTGCAGAAGAAGTTCTCGTTTCCGAAAGGGAACTCCTCGTCGTTCCAGAGCGCGCCGTCCCTGTCAGGGGCATGTTCGACAACGGGTCGCTTCCCAACCAACTTACCCATCTCATCAACGAGCCCGTTCAGCGTTATCCCACCGTCTGCCGCGCAGTTGAATGCACCGGCAATCCTCTTTGTGGTGAGTAGTGTTATTGCTGCGGCAACGTCCTTTGCGAAGACGAACTGAATCACCGCTTCTCCATTACCTGGAATCCTCAGCGGTGTGCCTTTGGCGATTCTGGAGTAGATGAAATTCTCCCTATCAATGTAATTCTTAGGGCCTAGGATATAGACCGGCCTTATCGAGGCATATTTCACTCCGCTCTCTTTAAGTACCGCCTCGCACTCCGCCTTGCCTTTGTTGTAATCACCCCACGCCGGCCAGTCTCCGAGCGGAGACTCTTCGGTAAGAGGGAACATACCTGACCTCTTGTACGCTGCGGCTGTGCCGAAATGGAGGAAGAAACCGAAGTCCAGATCCGTCAACGCGCTTTTGGTCTGGGCGCCGGTGTATGCACAGTTGTCTATCACAGCGTCAAAGTGACCCTTGACGTCGAATCCCTTGTCTCTGTCTCCCTTCACGAACTTGACGCCCTCGCCGTACTTGGTCTGCACTTTGCCCCTGTTGAACAGCGTCAGCTCGTGTCCCCCCTTCAGGAGTGCGTCCACGATGTACGGGCCAACGAAGCGCGAGCCCCCTAATATCAAGACCTTCATGGTCGTCACTCAGAGCAGTTTCAGCCCTTTGCTGAACATGTCTATCTCGTCGCTCTTCCATGGGCCCACTCCCAGAACTGTGGTCGTTCCCGGCGGCAGCTGCGTAAGTCCCGCGTCGTTGATAAGGGCGCACGGGATGTGCTTGAACTTGAACGCCTTGTAGAGCTTGTTGAGCGCATCCTCATCCTCGACCTTGAGCACGATCTTCTTCTGCCCCTCGTCAAGCCACTCTTTTGCAATGTCTTTGTCCTTGACAACCGCTTCAAGATAGCTCGAGACCGAGCCATGTGCGACCTGCGCAGACAGCTTGCCCGTGCCCATGTCAAGGTCCTTCCTTACGATTATTACTTGCTTCACTCCTGGCATGAGATTACTTGCAAATCAAGTCTTATATGCCTTATTGCGCAAGTCTTAGTGATAGGTAGGGCTGATGTTCGACGAGAGATTCCTGGTCAACAACCTGATCAAAGATTACTACCGGAAAGCCGCAGCTCCTGCTCCGGACAAGATAGAGCAGCGGGAGTTTGGCATCGGGAACTGGGAGACAAAGATAGCCTTCAGGCACGTCGCCTTTAAGGCACCCGCAGAACTCAAAGAGTATCTGGCGCTCAACGGCCCGCCATTCATATCCTACTCACCGGCCTATTACCGGTTTCCCGCAGGCCGCCCCATGGAGATGAAGGGCAGCATGGGGGCGGAGCTCATATTCGATATCGACTCGTCTGATCTTGCGCTTGCCTGCCAGATGACACACGGCAAATCATGGGTCTGTCCGACCTGCTTTGACGCGGTTAAGCGAGAGGCTTTCAAGCTGATAGAAGATTTCCTCATCCCAGATTTCGGGTTTTCCAAGAGCGAGATAGCTGTGAATTTCAGCGGCAACCGCGGTTACCATATCCATGTAAGCGGGGATGCAGCGCTGTCGCTCAGTCCCGAAGCGAGGAGGGAAGTATCTAACTACATAACCGGCGCAGGCATAACTCCAGAGGAGTTGTTTCCCACGCTCGGGCAGCGCGGTCACATTCTGATGGGTCCAAATCCCGACGACAGGGGCTGGAAGGGCAAGATAGCCAAGAACTTCATCAAGGCGATAGAGGGAGGCACAGACTCTCTCCTCGCGATCGGGATGGACAAGGTGAACGCAAACCGTATAGTCAAGAATAAGGCTTTCATGATAGAGGGCATAAAGCGCGGCAACTGGGACATGATTGACATAAAGCACAAGGCCGAGTTCTGGAAGTACATAATCGCGAACCAGACAGTGGTGCAGAGCGACAGGATAGACAAGAACGTCACGAACGACCCAGGGCACCTCATAAGGCTTCCAAACTCCATCAACGGCAACAGCGGGCTTGTTGTAAGGAAGCTTGCAAAGGTCGACTATTTGAATAAGTTCGATCCGATGAAAGATGCCATAGCCTTCAAGGGCAAGGAAGTGAAGATAAAGGCAGACACGAAGCAGTCCGTCATCATGGGTGGTGAGACATTCGGACCTTACAGGAACGCAGAGGCAACGGTGCCGCTTTACGTCGGAGTGTATCTCTACCTAAAAGGCGCGGCTCACATAACGGAGGTCGTTTAGTCAGCCATACCACAACACATTTAATTGCTCAGTTATTATCTACTAGCTATGACTTCCTCGGCGACCACCGCCACGCTGCTCATAATCAGCGTCGCGATGCTCCTTTTATTATCTGTCTTCACGTACGCCGGTCATCTCGCTGTTGGAGCATCAAACGTCCCTCCACTCCTGGCGATAGGAGGGATCTTCGCCATAATCCTGCTGGTGTCCGCATACCTGATGATTGAGATAAGACACATCTCGATAGTTCTTATAATCCTGGGCATAGCGCTACTGCTTATCGGCACAGATATCTGGCTCTATGGAGATCTATACAATATCGTAGCATACGAATTGGGAGGCGTCATAGTACTGCTGGTCGGCAATATAACCTGGATACTCGGCGACTACATGGGCGGTGCGTTCGACGAGCGCATAGCGGCCCTGATGGAGACGAAGAAGGGGAGCGAGATGTTCGCCCAGAGAACGACACAGAAAAAAGCGTAGAAAAGAGGCACAGATGACTAGCAGTATCAAAGTATCGCTCTACGTAGAAATCTAGCTATATCCGAAATGAGCAACGGCATAATCCAGGTGGTATGATGGAATTCAAGAACAAGGTAGTCGTCGTGACAGGTGCAAGCACGGGCATAGGCAGGGCCATCGCCGTCGAGTTCGCCAAAGCTGGCGCCACCGTAGTCATAATTTCGCGGAACAAAGATCGGCTTGACCAGACCCTTTCGCTGATAAGATACACCGGAGGCAAGGCGATTGCCTTCCCGCTCGACCTAAGAGACACAAAGGCGATATCCAAGATGGCAATAGAGGTCAAGCACAAGTTCGGCAAGGTCAATGTGCTGGTGAATGTCGCAGGGATATACCACAGCGAAGATAAGGCTTACTACAACATAGCCTATCCGGACTACACTCTGGAAGAGGTGATGGAGACTTTCGAAGTCGGCATAACCGCGCCGGCAGTCCTCTGCCACGAGCTCCTGCCCGTGATGCAGAGAGGAGACAAGATAATCAACATCTCAGGCACATTCGAGAACGGCGCAAAGGGCTGGCTACCATACTACATATCAAAGAAGGCGCTTGAGGACATGACCATCGGCCTCGCCGATGAGCTGAAAGAGAGGCAGATCCAGGTGAACTGCATCTCCCCATCGGACACGCTGACGGAGAGCTACAAGAAGTTCTTCCCGGAGTATGCAAAGGAGGGGAGCTGCCTGGTCCCCGAGGACATCGCCCGCCTGGCCGTGTCGATGGCCTCTTCAAAGAACCACGATAATGGCAAGATAGTGGTAATCAAGAAGAAAAGGCATTCCTGAGCCAAAGTTCCACTATTCTGGCACAAATGCTTATATTTAAAAGTCTTACCTCACTAATAGGTAGCGAAATAGACTCCTTTTTAGGTTCTATTTTTATCTCGCATAGTATACATGCGCGGTGTGACATATGGGTGCTTACAAGTACATAAGAGAGACGATTCAGAACGAGTACCACACTCGTGATGCTGTCCTCAGAGGAAAGATTATCCAGTGGAGGAAGAGCGATGCTGTCGTGTCTGTCGACCATCCAACAAATCTCCCACGTGCAAGGTCCCTGGGCTACAAGGCAAAGCCTGGCATCGTCATCGTTCGCGTACGCGTCCGAAGGGGGCTCAGCAAGAGAGAGAAGCCATCGAGAGGGAGAAAGCCATCGAAGTACGGGCGATTCTTTGCCTACAGGAAGTCGATGCAGGCGATTGCAGAGGAGAGGGCGCAGAGAAGGTTCTCCAACTGCGAAGTCGTGAACTCATATTACATTGGTGAAGACGGCGAGTACAAGTTCTTCGAGACAATCCTCGCAGACCGCGAAAACCCGTCGATAAAGAACGATCCATACTACGGCAAGATAGTCGCCCAGCGCGGAAGGGTATACCGCGGACTGACGGTGGGCGGAAGAAGGCACCGCGGCATAATGGCCAAGGGCTTCGGAAGCAACATAGCAAGACCTAGCGTCAGGGCAGCACAGAGGCAGATCAAGATATAGTGATGTCGTGCCAGAGGCCCGGATAGAGATTGACATCGGAAAGGAAGGCCCGCGCTACCTTCGCATAATGGACAAAGATATCGAGTACAAAAGAAGCTCCGTGTCCACATCGACATCGAACGGAAAGATACTGATAAAGATTAAAGCGGATGACGCGACTGCCCTTGTGGCATCGATGAACTCGATGCTCAAGCAGATGCGGGTCATCAGCGGCGTGAAAAGCGCCCTGAAAAAGGTCCGGAAACCAGCGCAGAAAGGCATATAAACATTCAGAAAAAATGTGTAAAACATCAGGCTCGTGCCTCGTTTTACAGACGTGAAAGTGAATCAAAATGGGAAAGCCCAGACGACCTCATAAGGGGTCACTAGAATTCTGGCCTCACAGGAGAGCCAAGAAGCAGATGCCGAGGGTCAGGAACTGGCCACAACTAGCTGAGCCCAAGTTCGCCGGCCTTGTCGGCGTAAAGGCAGGCATGACCTCAATAGCAATGATTGACGATTCAGAAGCTCCCTCCAAAGGCAGCGAGATAGTCCGCCCCGCCACGATAATAGAGATCCCAAAGGTCTTCATCTACGGAATACGCTTCTACGGCACAAAGATTTACAAGGGCGCACAGGCAGAGGCCCACGACAAGGTGCTAGCGGCTAAGGTTGGGATAAAGAACTCAAAGGGCGACCTCGCCACGATAAAGCAGAACCTTGCAAAGTACAATGATGTCACAGCTCTCGCATTCTGCGACGAATCAAATCTCGGATTCGGCAACAAGCGCGTCATGAGGTTCGAGATGCCAGTAGGTGGCAAAGACCTCACAGAAAAGGTATCAACTATCGAGCAGATGCTCGGAAAGGAACTCAAGCTCAACAACGTGCTTGCACCGGGCGAATACGTCGATGTAACCACAATATCTACCGGAAAGGGATGGACCGGTGTCATCAAGAGGTTCGGCGTGTCGAGGCTGCCGAGAAAGGCAACTGGAAAGGTCAGACATGTAGGAGTCCTCGGCGCATGGCACCCTGCAAGAGTGCTCTACTCGGTCCCCCACGCAGGTCATATGGGATACAACTACCGAACCGAGATCAACAAGCGCGTACTGAAGATGGGTGGGCCGAACGACGCCAGCACAGTCAACGCAAAGGGCGGATTTGTCAACTACGGCATCGTGAAGAATGACTTTATCATACTCGATGGCTCAATACCTGGGCCAGCAAGAAGGCTCGTAAGGATAAGGAAGGCGATAAGGAACGGCAGGGCTGTAAAGGTGCCCAACGTAACCTTCGTTTCGACCTCATCCAAGCAGGGTGCATAATAATGGAAGCTGAAGTTTACCAAATTGATGGCAAGTCTGCAAGAAAGGTAGCTCTGCCCGCGGTATTCAGCACGCCGTATAGAGAGGACCTCGTGCGAAGGGCGCTCCTCCACGAACAGTCTACTCGATACCAGCCGCAGGGGCACTACCTGCTCGCAGGACTCAATACTACTGCAATCTACGTCGGAAGGATGAACACGTGGAGGTCAGGAAGGCACATGGGGCAGGCAATCAGGCCCAAGCAAAAGCTCGGGGGCGGCTCGAAGGGAGACGTCAGAAGGATACCATCAGCGGTAAAGGGCAGGAGGGCCCACCCGCACAAGATAGAGAAGTCACTTGTCGAGGAGATAAACGTAAAGGAGTACAGGAGTGCGCTCGGGTCAGCGATTGCGGGGACCGCCAACTCCGAACTCATCAAGGCAAGGCACACGTTCGACGGTCATGCGCCACTGGTCATCGAGGACAAGATCGAATCAATAACAAAGTCACAGGAATTGGTCAAGGTCCTGGAGGCGCTAAGGCTAGGTGCAGACCTTGAGAGGTCCCACGACCCCAAGGTCAGGAAAGGGCTCAGAAGGCTTTCACAGAGGAGGCATTTCAGGAACTCGGTCCTTATAATCGCAGCCAACGTCGACAAGGTGGGCAGGGCCGCAAGAAACATCCCAGGCGTCCAGGCGGTCAGCGTCAACCAGCTCCGTGTAGCTGAGCTCGCACCGGGGGCAAAGCCAAGGCTTGCAATATGGACTGAAGGCGCGCTCAAAGCTCTCGACAAGGCTGTCGCAGTAGCAAAGGCAATGTGATATCCATGACAAGCTTACTCTATCCAATCGCAACGGAAAAGGCTGTCGGCATGA
The DNA here is from genome assembly GCA_021817125.1 of Microcaldota archaeon. Classification (GTDB taxonomy): domain Archaea; phylum Micrarchaeota; class Micrarchaeia; order Micrarchaeales; family CABMGC01; genus JAKAWC01. The sequence goes on along the minus strand of JAKAWC010000004.1, from coordinate 26,839 downwards.
TCGACCGCGACAATACCATAGTGTATGTCGTCGACTTCAGGTCGACAAAGGCAGATGTCAAGAAGGAGTTCGAAGGAATATTTAAAGTTAAGATTAGCAAGATCAACATGATGAGGACGGCGAAGAACCAGAAGAAGGCTTACATCAGACTCAACAAGGCATACAAGGCCAGCGACATAGCGCTCAAGCTAAAGCTGGTATAAGGCGAGGACATGGGGAAACGACTACACAACCAAAGACGCGGAAACGGCACCAACGCTTACATGAAGCTGCCGAACCATGCGAAGGCTGACGTCAAGTTCGGCTCAAAGCAGATCGAGACAAGGCTTAATGGAGAGGTAGTCGAGTTCATCGACGACCCGATGCACACCGCGCCTCTCATGCGGATCCAGTTCGAAGACAAGTCCGAGAACATACTTCTAGCCCCCGAGGGCATCAAGATAGGCGACAAGATACAGGAGGGTAACAACGCAGAGCTGACCCTAGGCAGCATACTGCCTCTGGCAAGCGTGCCCGACGGGACCGTCATTTACAACATAGAGGTCACGCCCGGAGATGGCGGCAAGATGGCAAGGGCATCTGGCAGCTATGCAACGGTCGTGGCGCACACCGAGACGACAGCAAGCATTCTCCTCCCATCGAAGCGCACTGTCGACATAAATGCAAACTGCAGGGCAGAGATCGGAGCCGTCGCAGGTGGGGGGCAGGAGACAATGCCGCTCATGAAGGCGGGAAAGAACTTCTACATAAAGCACGCTACAAACACAAGATGGCCGCTCAACCGCGGAGTCAAGTCCAACCCAGTCGACCACCCATTCGGCGGAAAGCAGCACCACAAGGGAGCATCCTCAATGACTTCGAGGAACGCACCTCCAGGCGCAAAGGTCGGGCACATTGCGGCCAGCAGGGTAGGAAGAAGGAAGAGAGGTTAGTTGGATGCCAAGGATATTCTTATTTAGGGGAAAGACTGTAGAAGAGCTTCAGGCGATGAAGGTCGATGACTTCGCAAAGCTTCTCGAATCGAGGCAGAGGAGAGCGCTCAAGCGCAACTCGATCCAGGTCAAGGAGCTCGAGGCGAAGATAGATGCGGTCAAGAAGAAGGACCCGAAAAAGCTGATTAAGACCCGGACAAGGGAGGCGGTGATTCTGCCATCATGGCTCGGACTGAACATCGCTGTCCACAACGGAAAGGAGTACAAGCAGCTCGCAATCGGGCCGGAGATGCTCGGGCACAGGCTCGGCGATTTTGTATTCAGCACAAAGAGAGTCATGCATTCTGCGCCTGGCATCAGGGCGACAAGGGGCAGCAAGTTCCTAGCGGTGAAGTAATGAAATACTCGTTCAACAGGGAAAGGCAGGGCGTGGTGATGGCCCAGAAGTACGACATCAACGCCAGTTACAAGCACCTCGGGGCGGTCTGCGATGCGATAAGGTATATGCGGGTCGACAGGGCGCTCAATCTGATTGACAGCCTGATTGCTATGGAGCAGCCGATACCGTTCAGGACGCACAACAAGCACATGGGTGCAAGGCATGAACTGGGCGGAAGGAAGGGCGCATACCCAGTCAGGGCAGCCAAGCACATTAGACTCACGCTTCTAAATGCGATAGGCAATGCAAAGAACTTCGGTCTCGATGGCAACGACCTATATGTGGTCCATGCCTGTGCGAACAAGACCCGCATCGAGAGGCGATACCCCCCGAAAGGCTCGATAACAGGAGTCCACGGCAGTTACATGGGGGCGACGCCAATGAGGCATATGGATCTCGAATATGCAAAGATCGAGATCGGACTCGGTCAGGGCGACGAGAAAGGGCTCTCGAAGAATATGCGATATTTCATCAAGGCAAAGGAAAGGGCCGTAAAGAAGGAGAAGATAATGGCGATGGCAAAAGGACTCGTTCCAAAGCAGGCGCCAGATAAGAAACCTGCGGCGAAGAAGGCAGATGCACCCAAGCAGATCGTCGCGCCAAAGCCCGAAGTCAAGCCCGCCGCCCAGAAGCCGGCGGCGCAGAAGGAGGAGAAACCTGCAGAGCAGGTAAAGAAGGCGTGAATCGATGGTAGTTGAGAGAAAATTTATAGACGATGCGCTCATAAAGGCTGGCATAACCAAGTACCTCGAGAAGCAGCTCTCAAAGGCTGGCTTCTCAAGGGTCGACATCCAGAAGACCCCAATGATCACCAGGATCACCGTCTACGTGACCAACCCGGGAAGAGTCATCGGAAGGGGAGGCTCCACCATCGACACGCTCACCGACACGATAAAGAAGACATACAAGATCGACAACCCACAGATAAGCGTGGCCGAGGTAAGGAATCCGAAGCTTGAGCCAAGGCTTGTCGGTAGATACATAGCCAACTCGCTTGAGAGAGGGTCGAACGCAAGGTCGCTCCTCCACATGACGCTCAGAGACATAATGCAGAACGGCGCCCTCGGCGCTGAAATAATCGCCGCAGGCAAGCTCGCCGCGAAAGGCGCACGGGCCAAGTCGATAAAGGTCAGGTTCGGCTACATACCGAAGGCTGGCGCGGTCACAAGGTTAGTGGACGAGGCTCACGTCACAGCTTACCCAAAGTATGGCGCGATCGGGATACTCGTACGGATAGTCCAGCCAGGAACCAAGTTCCCCGACATGGAGATGAAAAAGATAGCTCTTCCGAAGGCGATGGAGGCAAAGCCGTTCCCACCGAGGGACAGGGATGCACCACGTGAGGCAGCACCAGCACCGACACCAGCACCGACACCAGCACCAGCACCGACACCGAGTGTAAATAAAGCTTAAATAGGAGAAATATCATATACAATAGGTGATTCCATAAGAGTAAACGACTTAAGAGCACTGTCCACCGACGCGCTTGGCGCGAAGCTAGGTGAACTTAGGCTCGACCTCAACATAGAGAAGAGGAAGATCGCCTCTACCGGGGTCGCCAGCAAGAAGGTAAAGTCGCGGGAGATCAGGAGGACCATCGCACAAATTCTAACTTTGCTCAAAGAGCGAGGTGCGCAAAACTAATGGCTGAAATGTGCGTAAAGTGCGGATTACCCAAGGAAATCTGCGTATGCGACGTACTAGATAAAGAGACCAATAGGCGCATCAAAGTCTATACCGAGAAAAAGAAGTTCCGGAAATATATGACTGTGATCGAGGGCTTTACTGGCGAGGAACTCGACAAGACTGCAAAGGAGCTTAAGCATATCCTAGCGTGCGGTGGGACCCACAAGAACGGCACGATCGAGCTTCAGGGTGACCACAAGGATGCAGTAAGGAAGGCTCTCCTGCAGCTCGGCTACTCCGAAGAGAGCATAGAGATGTCTTAGAGACACCATCTGCCATCAGGCCGTTTCCGTTTCCTCTGCGTAGCCGGCCTGTACCATCTCGCGCAACACGCCTATCAAAGCCGTGGAGTTCTTGATGATGTCGAACTGCGTTACCAAGCCGATGAGCTTGCCTTGCTCGTCGACCACGCACAGTTTCTTCACCCGCTTCGACATCATGGTCTGCGCCGCGTCGTCCATAGACATATCTCCTCTCACCGAAAGGACCGGCTTGCTTATGATGTCCTTCGCCTTGAAGAAGAGGAGGTTTCGCGTCCTGGCCAGAAGCCTTCTCACCATGTCGCCCTCGGTTATTATCCCAACTGGCTCGTTGGCCTGGTTGACGATGACGATCGAGTCGACATCATGCTGCTTCATCTTCTTGGCTATGTCCTTTACGCCCTCTTTCAGAGATCCTGTTACAACTGGGGAACTCATTATCTCCCTGACAACGATATTCCTATTGTTGCTGTACATCTCCTTACCGTTATATCATGGTAGTCGCACCTTTAAAAATAGACCCAGTAACAAAGTTACTGCGCATAAATGACCTGCATTTACGCCACTACACGAGCCAGAATCCGCGCCATTTAAACCAGCTTGCCATAAAAACGGGCAGTCGTCTGCATAACAAGGACTATTAAACTTATATGAGAATGTAAAGGCATGGTCTCTGCCTACGTGCCTCTGATCATATTCCTGCTGTTTGCGGCGTTCGTCCCCGCTTCGATGCTCGTGGGGTCGAGATTCCTCAGAAGGACTACGGTGATGTCCCGCACCAAGGGGATGAACTACGAGAGCGCAGAGGAGCCGATCGGAACTCGGATGGCGATAATGAAGGAGTACATCTACTACTTCCCCATGTTTCTGGCGTTCGAGATAATAGCCGCGATCCTGTTAATCTGGGCGGTTGTGGCCAAGCAACTGTCGTTCGTGGACAGCATGGTGGTGCTTGCGCTCGCTGTATTCGGGTTCTTCCTTGAGATAATGGTCATGATGATAGCCAAAGGAGGGGAGAAGAATGGATGAAGAGTATTACTCTAGCGAGAGGTTCCTCAATGCCAAGAAGGAGATGGACAAGCTCGTAGAGGAGTCTCTGAAGTCACGGGAGCAGAAGCAGAACGTCTTTTTCACAAAATTATCCGATGTCACAAAGGCGATGTCGGAAGGGCTGATAAACTGGTCCCGGATGAACTCGCTGTGGCCCCTCCAGTTCGGCCTCGCCTGCTGTGCTATGGAACTCATGGACTTTGGCACATCTCGCGTCGATGCGGAGCGAAAGGGTTACCTGCTGTTTCGGGGCACGCCGAGGCAGTGCGACGTCATGATTGTAGCCGGATGGGTCACCAAGGCGGTAATCCCGGAGATAAAGAGGATGTACGAGCAGATGCCGAGCCCGAAGTATGTGATTGCCTACGGTGAGTGTGCGACATGCGGAGGGCCTTGGTTCGAGAGCTATAACATCATCAAGGGCATAGACCAGGTGCTTCCCGTTGACATATTCGTGGCGGGATGCCCTCCTCGGCCAGAGAACCTGTTCGGTGCGCTGATGAAACTGCAGGAGAAGATTGGTGGTAAAGTTGAAGATTGACCGTGCGAATCTGGCAAGCGCCATAGAAGAGGGGATGGCCCAGGGGTTCGACTACCTGGTCAAGATAACCGCTGTCGACAACATCGCCTCGTTGCAGGTGCTGTACTTTGTGCGCAATATAGCGCAGAACAAGGATGAGCTCCTCGAAGTTGATATTCCGTACTCCGACGCCTGGGTCCCGACCGTCACAAAGTACTACGCCGCCGCCGACTGGTATGAGCGGGAGATGGCAGAGATGTTCGGGGTCGACATACGCGGGAGACATGTGCGGAGGCTACTCCTAGAGAAATGGGATGGAGTCGAGGCGCCGTTAAGGAAAAGCTTTGGGTGGGGGTCGCCCACATACAAGAGTGAGGAATAAACCATGATAACCCGGATCAATGTAGGCCCGATACACCCCGGCACCCATGGGGTTCTGCGGTTACTGGTTGATGTTGATGGAGACACCATAAAGAAGGTCGAGCCGCACATCGGATTCCTTCACAGAGGAGTCGAGAAGCTCGTAGAGAACAGGATGTACCTGCAAAACCCTGTCTACATGGAGAAGCTTGATTACATCGCCCCCCTTGCGTTCGACGAGCTCTACGTGTCCGCCGTAGAAGCGGCGATGGGGATTCCGGTAAAGGAAAGAGCCCAGTACATCCGCTTAATACAGCTCGAGCTCCAGAGGATAGCGAGCCACCTGCTATGGCTCGGCACCCTGGCGAACGACGTCGGTCAGCTCTTCACCATATTCATGTGGGCGTTCAGCGATAGGGACAAGGTGCTCAGGCTCCTCGAGGAGTCGGCAGGGACAAGGATGTTCTACGTCAACCAAAGGATGGGCGGGCTTATCCGCGACCAGCCTCCCGACTTCGCAGAACATGCCGCGCCGCTGCTCGATTACTTGGACCAGAGGATAGCCCAGTTCCAGGAAGTGCTAGAGAAGAATCCCATCTTCACGGAAAGGATGAAGGGGGTAGGGGTCCTGAACAGGGAGGATGCCATCCGCTTCGGCGTCACCGGCCCGACGCTCAGAGGATCTGGCGTAGACTACGACACACGAAGCAACCAGCCCTACTACGTTTACAAGAAACTGAACTTCAGCCCACAGACCCGCGGAGAGGGCGACGCATTCGCCAGATACAAGGTCAGGATGCTTGAGATGAAGGAAAGCATAAAGCTAGTCAGGAATGCGCTCAAGTCAATGCCTGAAGGCGACGCGTTGGGGATGCAGATCCGTCTGATAAATCCGGTCCCGAAGAACAGGGTCGTGACCGTGAGCAGGGAGACTCCAAGAGGCGAAGGTATGATGTATATGGTCGCCGACCCACAGCGGCCGTACAGGTTGTCCATAAGGTCACCGTCCTTCATCAACCTGTCGGTACTCAATCATATTGCAAAAGGGCACAGGTTCGCAGATCTATTCGCGATTCTGGCGAGCCTTGATCCGGTGATGGCAGATGTTGACAGGTAATCCGCTCGATATGCTCGGCCAGGCACTGCAATCTGGCAACCTCACTACCAGTGTCATAGCCGTCATAGCATATGCGATACTCATAGCGATAATAATCGGCGTCTTTGACTACCTATTTGGCTGGTTCGAGAGGAAGGTCATCGCAAGGGTGCAGCTCAGGCACGGACCCACCTATGTAGGAAAGTATGGGATACTGCAGAATCTGGCGGACCTCATCAAGCTCTTGGCAAAGGAGAACGTGATCCCGGCGAACGCAGACCGGATATTCTTCATGACCATGATGCCGTCCCTGTTGGCCCTGTCGATATTCATAGTGTTTCTGATACCTTTCTCACCTACCCTGCAGGCCACCAACCTCGGACTCGGGGTGCTGGTGATATTCACCCTTCTCTCGTTCGCCCCAAGCATGATATTCCTCGCTGGGCACTCCACAGGCAACAAGTTCGCCGACATAAGCGCGCAGAGGTCTGTCATAATGCTCATAAGCTATGAGCTCCCTCTCATACTCGTGCTCGTGGCCGTGGCGGTGATGGCTAACGGGTTCAACCTCAGCAACATAGTCAACGCACAGTCTCCTTGGTACTTTATCATCCTAATGCCGCTGGGCTTCGTGATATTCTTCATAACGATGCTTGCAGAGATGGAGAGGCCCCCGTTCGACATCCGTGAGGCAGACTCTGAGCTAATTGCCGGCTGGTTCACTGACTACAGCTCCCCATACTACGCATTAGGGCTCTTTCTTGATTATACAAGGATGCTGCTTGGCAGCCTCCTGATATCCGTCATATTCCTTGGCGGATGGCTTGGACCCGCGATACTACCCCCAGTCGCATGGCTACTGATCAAAGCAGTGGTTGTGGCGTTCTTCATAGTGATAGTGAGGGTCACTACGGTCAGGATGAGGCTCAACAACCTCCTCAGGTTTGGGTGGATATACCTACTTCCGCTCTCGCTAATCAATTTAGTTATTACTTACATAGTCTTCATCAAGGGGCCATAATGAGCGTCTTAGAACCGTTGGTAGATGCAGTAAAGAACATGACCAGCAAGCAGACCACTGTCGAATATCCTGAGAGCAGGGAATCCCTCCCGGACACTTTCAGGGGTATGCTCAGGCTCGACATGTCAACGTGCATAAGCTGCGCGGCGTGCGAAAGGATATGCCCGAACAAGACAATAACTATGGTGGAGGTCCTGACCTATAGGGGGTCGAAAGACATGCCGATGGTCGGCCATGAGCGGTGCCTGTTTTGTGCACTGTGCGAGGAGGTCTGCCCCCCGAAGTGCCTCACGCTGACAAAGAACTACGAGGATTTCGAGGTCATAGACAAGAGGCTCCTGATGAAAAGGCCAGAGGAACTGGAATAGGCGTGACCATGGCACTACCCTACATACCTATCGCACTCGCCGCTTCCATAGTGGCCTCCGCAGCGTTCGTGGTGGCGTCAAGGCGTGTCCTCCACGCAGTAGCCGCCCTCGCACTGGTCTTCACGGAGAGTGCGTTGATATTCCTTTACCTAAATCAGATACTTCTTGCGCTTCTGCAGCTGCTGGTCTTCGTCGGGGGACTCTCGACGTATCTAATAGTGGCGATAGCCGCAGAGGAGCACATAAACAAGATGGAGAACGCCCCAGTCTTCATAGCGCTCTCGGTAATCTTCTTTGTAGGTGCGTCGACCCTGTTAACCTACCTGCCAGCCACGATACCCCCCCAGTCCAACGACATCGTGAGCGTAGCAGCATCAGTATTCCAGGCAGATTACGCCTTCCTCTACCTCGCAGTGCTGCTCCTGTTTGCAGGGGCGATAGGCAGCACCTTAGTGGCGAGGAGGGTCGTCAAATTGGTGACGTAATGCTGGATTTCTTAGTCCTAATGGGAATAAGCCTGGCGCTATTCGCCATAGGCATAGCCGGGGTAGCCACGAACAAGCACTTCATCATCATAATGCTAAGCATAGAGCTCATACTCGTAGCCAGCATGATTGCAGCCGTAAGCTACTTCTCATATCTGGTCAGCCCCGGAGGGACAGGAATCGTGCTGCTGATAAGCATATGGTCCGTCGCTGCGGTCGAGATAATAACGTTGGTGGCTTTCTACGTCTACATGAAGCACATAGGCTACGACTTCGACGTGACAAGACTATCCAAGCTCAAGTGGTAGGTGCGCGAATGGCCAATGGAGCAAAGGATCCCTACCTTTTAGCAGTACTCATAATGTCGTTCGTGTTTGTCATATACTGGTCGGCTCTGGCTAACTTCCGTTTCACTACTTTTCAGTACTCATATTACGATGCCGGAGTGAATCTGAACTCGTTCTACCTGCACATATTATATCCAGGTGAGATGCCAGGCCTGCAGTACTTGGTGTTCGCCAACCACCTGTCGATATTCGCTCTATTCGTGACCGCAGTGCTCTCGATATTCAACAATCCGCTCACCATCTTCGTACTCCAATACATATTCCTGGCTGGCGCTGCTCTGGTCGCCTATTTCATAGGAAGGGATGTCGTAAATAACAGGTTTGCAGGCTCAGCCCTCGCGCTCGCATTTCTGGTAAGTGCAGGGACAAGAGGCATTGCGTACTACGACTACCACCACGAGGCGTTCCTGCCGTTCTTCTTCCTGCTAGCGTTCTATTTTTACATGCGCGAGAACCGAACCGCATTCCTCTGCAGCCTTGTGCTCCTTCTGTGCGTCATCGACACCGCGCCGCTGTTGGGGGTCGCACTCCTGGCAGGTCTTCTGATATACGAGTATACGTACCGCACGCAGGAGAGAGGCGTCCAGGCCTTACGTAGGGGGAAGAGGATAAACTCCATCGCTATTGGAGCCATGCTCACGTTTGCATTTCTAGCAGTCTACATTCTAACGGCAGCGTACATCACCGGTCAGTACTCTGGCGCCTATGCTGCAACACCGCCATCCATGAGGGTCATCCCCTTCCTGTCAGTTTCAATCTTATCCGGAAAGAGCCCATACATATACGTCCACAGTCCGACCCTTGCGACATCCGTATTCTTCCTGATAATAGGGCTGTCCATACTTATCTTGGGCTTCGGTCTCTCTGGAATAGCAAACCTTCCGATAACCTTAGCCTTCATCTCTCCCTGGCTCTTCGAAGTCGCTGTGCTCGAGAACCACAACTTCGCGTTGCTAACCCTGCAATATTATTCATACGCACTAGGCGGTGCTGTGGCCGCAGCCGCCATTGGCATGCTCATCCTGCAGCAGAAAGGGGGCAAGCCGCATCCGGCTATCCGATGGTTGTTCAAGAATATGTCGACAACGTCCCTCAGCCTGAACATAATCTCATTCTCAATGGTGCTATCCCTAATCCTCCTGCTTCTCGGTTTCTCCGGCAGCCTCAATGTATTTACGTTCTCCAATGCAGCACAGCTAAACTTCTCGCAGATAAGCTCTACGCTAAGTACCATACCCGGAAATGCGGTCGTCATGGTCCAGCCATCCATCACGCCGCACTTGTATTACGTTAGTAATCTCGAGGAACCGCCCGGTACGATGATACCTCTGCCCGTCCCCGCAGACTGGATAAACGGTGGGTCGCTCTACTGGGCCGTTCCGCAGTACATAGTCGTTGCAAAACCATTCGTTGATTACGGGGCATATCTAAATAACTCAAACTTCAGTATCTATGCCTATATGCGAAACAACTACACCGCCATAGCATCGGCGCAGAACGTCACTGTATACAGGCGCAACTGACCAGCAAAGGTTAAAATACGAAGAGTAGAATGTGTATAGAGGCGCATGCTACCTTTAATATTACTGGTCCCGCTAATCGCAGCGATACTGGCCATAATACCCGTCAGAAACCACATGAGGATAAGATACATCGCCCTTGGCGGCACTCTGATAAGCCTCGCTCTGCTCCCGTTCGTCTCTTATGGGCTCAATACTATCCCCTGGTTCTCGATAGGCAAGTATGCATTTTCCATTACCACCATTGTAACGCCCATCAACCTATTGCTGCTCGCAATAGTCTTGGGCATCGGACCACTGATATTTTATTATTCCTCAGGGTACATGGACAAGCCAAGCGAGCAGAAGAGATACTACATCGAGCTTCTTGGTTTCGAAGCAGCAATGCTCACGTTCGCAATGGCAGGGAACCTCATCGTGTTCTTCATAGCCTGGGAATTCCTGAGCATGACCAGCTATCTGCTCATAGGATTCTGGTACAACGAGAAACCGGCGAAAGCAGCCAGAGAGGCTATAACCATAATCATGCTTGGCGACCTGGCGCTGATAGGCGCAATCGTGGTGATATTGACCTCTCTCGGAACGCTGGACCTGACAACTTTGATAGTAGGGGCACCAGCCCACGCAGTAGTCATCCCGAACCTGGCGATCGCACTACTGGTCCTCGCGATAATGACAAAGTCCGCACAGTTTCCGTTCCAAGAATGGCTGGCAGACGCCATGGAAGGCCCGACGCCCGTATCCGCATTCCTCCACTCGACCACGATGGTCAAGGCAGGCGTCTTCGCGGCGATTGCGCTCTCCCCGATATTCATAGCCACCGGAACGGTCTGGGTACTCTTTGTGGTAGGCTTGGTCACCTCGATAATCGCCATGTTCAATGCAACCCGTGAGTTTCAGATAAAGAGAGTGATGGCATACTCGACCATACAGGAGCTATCGTTGATGCTCGTGGCTGTGGGAGGCGGTGCGATATCTGCGGCAATATACTTCTTCTTTGCGCAGTCATTCTACAAGGCATTGCTGTTCTTCAACTCCGGCACACTGATGAAAGCCACCGGGCGTGAAGACATACGTGAGATGTCCGGGCTGGCGTCCAACAAGAAACTATACTTTACGACGCTCTTCGGGGTGCTTGCACTGGCTGGGTTTATACCTTTTGACGGATTCTTCGCCAACGCATCGCTCGCAGGTGGCTTTGCAAACAACCTGGCAATGTACGCTGTCATATCCCTGTTAGGGATGGGCACAAGCTTCTACATCTTCAGGTGGACCACATACCTCTCAAAGAGGCCAACAAACAGCCTGACTACAGTAAACCTCAATGCGCCACCAAGACCGATGCTGTATAGCGCCATGATACTGGCCCCGTTCACCCTAGTCGCATCGTTTATGTTTCTGTATATACCCACGCTCTTCAACAACAGCTACAACCTAATCCCATACGTCTTCCCTAGCAGGATATCGTTCGTCGACTTAGCCATAGAAACAGTCCTAACAGCGCTCGGTGCATGTGCGGGCTACTGGATATACACCAAAGGCAAGACCGCCATAAAGTCGGGAGCACTGAACACCCTCCTATACAGCAGCGTGATATTCAGATGGCTATACGACCATGTTGCAGCCTTCGCATATATCCTCGCCGATGGGGTATCCACGTTTGACAGTTACCTAAGCGGAGCGTTCGACTCCCTAGGTAAAGGCACTGTGCTCTCGAGCAGTGTTGTAAAGAAGATGGCAATCGGTAGGATAAACCAGTACGCCCTGGTTGTTGCAATGACACTTGTCATAGTATTCGTATACGTGTACGCCGTAGTGATGTGAGCAAACAATGATAAGCATAATCGAGATATTAGTCGCCCTCTTCGGTATTCTAATCTTCGGCAACCTGGCGCTGTCCACATCAAGCTACAAAAAGGCATTCCTGGCATTTAATGTTTTGATGCTCCTGACTCTCGCGGGAGCGGACGGTTACCTGCTCTACACCAACACCATATCGTCAAGCCTCAACCTCATCTCGATCAATCCGTTCTCGCTCTTTTTCATGCTTATATTCACGGTAGGCGTTCTCCTTGTCGACATCCTCGCGTTCCAGAACCTCGAGAATTACGGCAACTTTGCACTGCTCTCCAGCTTTGCGCTGATGGGCATGTACTCGGTCTCATTCGCACAATCTCTCATAACCATATTCCTCGGGCTGGAGCTCGCTGCAATCCCTGTCGTTTTCATAGTCCTCCTGCAGAAAAGGGCGCTCGAAGCCTCGACAAAACTCTTCATAATGGTCTCGATAGCGATCGCCATCCTCTCCTTTGCAATCGTCCTATTCTACGGCTCTTCAGACAGCCTTGCATTGTCGGGATATCCGCAGACGAGTTTACTCGCATTCATCGCTGTCCTATTCGTGGCATCATTGGGCTTTGAGGCGTCGATATTCCCGTTTAATATACTGGTGCCGGATATCTACCAGGGTGCACCAGGGCATGTGACGGCGCTGCTCGGTGGAATAAGCAAGAAGGTGGGATTCGCGGCTCTGCTCCAGGTAGTCATCCTACTATTCATAACATACAGTTTCCTGTTCACGGTGATAGCGGCTTTCGCAGTGCTGACGATGTTCTTTGGCAACATAGCTGCCCTAGCCCAATATAACGTAAAAAGGATGCTTGCATACTCTTCCATATCCCAAGCCGGGTACATACTGATAGGCTTAGCCACTGCCTCGGCCCTTGGCGTCTCCGCCAGTATGTTCCAGATATTTGCCCACATGCTCCTGTTCATAGGAGCTCTTGCCATAATTTCGTGGATGGAAGGGCACAACAGGAAGAGCATAGATGACTTCGTCGGACTCAATAACGAGAACAGGCTCGCAGCCTTCTCGCTCAGCCTATTCATGCTCTCATTCATAGGGCTCCCGTTCACCACCGGTTTCGTTGGCAAGTTCCTCCTTTTCACAAGCGCCATATCTGCGAATCTCACGTGGCTCGCGATAGTCGGGATCGTCAACACCGTCATCTCGATATACTATTACATCAAGGTGATACTGGCGATGTATGCCACAAAGGTCGGGGCAAAGGAGATAAAGATGCAAAAGTCTGTCTCAGCTGTGGTCTTGCTATGCCTCATAGGGACAATCATGCTCGGCGTGGTGCCACAGTTCATGATTCAGGCCACGGACAACGCAGGAGCATTCCTCACGAGCCATCCTTACGCGAATGTGGCCTCAGGAAATGTCGTAGCCCAGAACAATTCTACAGCCTATAATAACACCTCCAGAATCAGCACTATCACAATAGTGGCAACACAGAACGTAACCATAATCCCACGGACAAATTCCTCCTCAACGGTCCCTGCCGTAAGCACGCTGACCACCGCCAGCACTACGAGCAGCGTAAGCAGCGTGCCGACAAGCGCATCGACAACTACCATCCTAAAAGTAACTGTAACTATACACGTCCTTCCAGAAAGTGGGTAAGCTCAGAAGCCAGATACTCCGAGGAGCAGTGCCGGGACGACTCCCAATATGATCGCTGACGCCGCAAGCAGCAACCCGGCGTAGGTTACGCTCGGGCTTATCGAATTGAGCGGCTCAGGCCGTTTGGCCGAGCCGAAGAACGCCTTCTCGACCACCCAGAATAGGTAGGCCGCCACTATGAACACCGCCCCGAGCGGGACTAGTCCGGCGGTTCCGAAGGTGCCGTATGCCCCTATAAATATGAGCAGATCACCTATGAACCCTGCGGTAAGCGGCAGGCCGACGGTCACGAATATGCCCATCAGGAAAAGGTAGGTCACCGACGGCACGCTCCTCGCAAGGCCATTTATCCTGCTTATAATCAGAGTGCCAAAACCCTCATCTATGCTGCCGGCAAGCATGAAGAGCATCGATATCGCCAGACCATGGCTGAGCATCAGGTAAAGGCTCCCTGCGGTGCCGTAGACGCTGAATGACGAGAGTCCGAAAGCCACTATGCCCATGTCGGCGACACTAGTGTAGGCAATCATCCTCTTAAGGTGAAGCTGCTTGAGTGCGACCACAGCCCCGTATATGGCAGAGAAGCCGAATATCATGGACAGGTATGCAGCATAGTGTGCTGATATCGGGAGCATGAAGAACAGCAGCAGCAGGCCGTATCCACCGAACTTCAGAAGTACGCCTGCAAGTATCATGCTGCCCGTGGCAGGTGCTTCCGTATGTGCGTCAGGGAGCCACGAATGGAACGGGAACGCCGGCATCTTTATCATGAACGCCACCAGCAGCAGTACGAATACCAGGAGCTGGATGTTTGCAGGTATATCTCCCGCATTCTGAGCTATCGACGCAATGTCGAAGCTGTGCGGCGTCGTGTAAGCGTAGAGCAAGATTATACCTATGAGCAGGAGCAGGGTCGCCACTATCGAATAGATGATGAACTTTACCGCCGCGTACCGCCTGTCATACCCGCCGTAGATGAAGATTATGAAGAAGAGCGCGACCTCGCATATCTCAAAGAAGATGTAGAACAGGAAGAGGTTTGCGGATAGAAACACGCCCAGTGCCGACCCCTCCGCCAGAAGGAAGATGACATTGTATATCCGCTCCGCCTTGCCAATGAAATACTTGCCTACAATCGAAGTCGCGAGGAACACTATCGCAGTCATGACCACCAGAATCAGGTTCATGTTGGTCAGCTGCATGTTAAGGTTGATGGAGAATGCAGGGATGTAAGCGATGTCGAACGAGACGGAACCCAGGCCCTGTGCAGATGCATAGTACACCGCTGCCCCGACAAGACCTGCCATTAAGAGCGACGCCAGTATCGCGATGTTCCACGATGCCTCCTTCCGCAGCAGCAGCGTCGGGGCAAGGAACAGATAAGGTACGAGGACTATCAGAGGCAGAATAGGGAGCATGCGACTACCTACTTCCGAACCTTGAGAGGAATGTCATGTATCTGCCTATCACTATGCTCGGAGCCGACGGCCTGACCTTCTGCAGGACCTTCTCAATGTCAGCCTGTGCAATCTTCGCTTCCTGTCCTGCAGCCAGCGTCTTCTCCAGTGCCCCAAGTTTCGCCTGCTTGCAGACCGTGGCGATATCTGCACCAGTGTATCCAACAGTCATATCCGCGAGCTTCGCGTAGTCTATGTCATCCGATGTAGGCGCCTTCTTGAGGTTCTGCTCGAATATCCTCTGTCTGTCCTCCTTCTCCGGAGGCGGAATGAATATCAGCTTGTCAAACCTGCCCGCCCTGAGTATCGCAGGGTCGAGAGCGTCGGGTCTGTTGCTCGTGCCGACAAGCACCACCCCAGTTGCATCCTTCATGCCGTCAAGCTCCTCTAGGAACTCTCCTGTCACCTGTACATTGAACTGGGTCGCGTTCTCCCTGCTCGCGACTATGGCATCTATTTCGTCTATGAATAATATCGCAGGCGCGTTCTCCTTGGCCCTGTCAAAGACCTGCTTTATCGTAAGCACAGCGCGCTCTAGCCCTCCCTTCGCGATGTCTGCACCGGAGACGGTCACAATGTGGACATCTCCAAGCTCGTTCGCCACCGCACGCATCAGCATAGTCTTCCCGGTCCCCGGCGGCCCGAACAGGAGTATTCCCTTCGTGCTGGAGATATCGAACTTCTTTATCAGCTCGGGGTGCAGTATGGGCACCTCTACCGCTTCGTAGAGCGCCTTCTTCGCCTCCTTCAGCCCGACCACATCGTCCAGCGTGGTCGTCGTCTCCTTGAGGTCGAGTTTCTCAGGATGAGCCCTGCGTTCATAATCCATCTTGAACATGTTGTATTCGTCTATCTGTGCGAGAGAGGTTGATGGTTTCGTCTGCTTTATCACCCTGACGATGTCCTGCATGTTTATCTCAAGGACCCTCGCACGCGTGACAGCAACATCCGCTATCTGCCTCGCCACTTCATCAGAGACGTTCTTTATGTCTGCCCCTGAGAATCGGTTTGATATCTCACCGAGCTTGGCGTAATCAAGGTCCTGGCTTATAGGGAGCTTCTTGAGGTAGTACTGGAATATCTTCGCCCTGCCGCTCGCGTCTGGTAGGGGCATGTATATGACCTTGTCGAACCTGCCTGGCCTCAGGATGCTCGGGTCAAGTATGTGCGGGACGTTCGTAGTTCCGACTATCACCACACCCTCTGTCTTCTGGAAGCCGTCCATCTCCCCAAGCAGCGTAGAGAGGAGCTGCCTTCCCTGTTCGCTCTCGCCGCCGAGATCCCTGCTGCCGGTTATGCTGTCTATCTCATCAAAGAAGAGTATTGCTGGCGGATGCTTCTTTGCTGTCGCGAAGACCCTAGAGACCGCCTGGGCAGCCTCCCCAGCGTAAGGTGACAGTATAGAAGATGTTTTGACGTAGAAGAAACCTGCGCGAAGGTCGTTGGCAAGAGCTCGCATCATCAAAGTCTTCCCGGTTCCCGGCGGCCCGAACAGGAGTATGCCCCGTGCAGGCTTCACCCCGTACGCACCAGCTATCTCCCTATGCTCTATCGGCGCAATGAGCGCTTCCCTGAGCTCCTTTTTGGTCTCATCATAGTTCGCCACGTCGTCAAGAGTCTCCTTCGCTCCAGTGGAGAGGTCTTCAAACGCCTCGCCGAACTTGCCAAGAAAATCCTGCTTCATCACCTCCAGCGCCTTCACGACACTTATATTGTTGAATTCAAGGTAGAGGAGCACGAGCGGAGTAGAGACGAAGCTTGCGATCGGGATTATGCCAATAGGGCTATTCGTCAGGAACGACAGCGCCACATATGCCGCAGGTATTATTGCGCCGAACATTGACGATTCTGCGCCCCTGAATCCGGACCTGCTCTTGATGGCGTAACTGCTGACTGCGAAGACCACGACCACCCAGAGGACCATCTGCATGATGTTTATCGGCGCATCGTAGCCGAAGACATACGCTGCCGAGCTGAAGCCATACCATAGGTCACTGCCGACAGTAAAACTTGCAAACGTAGACCATGCAGTGCCCCACGCCGTCCCAAAATCGGTCAGGTAAGCCGGAGGCTTTGACGGCACGAGGAACTGTGTCGCGGGTTGCGCAGCGATGAGAGAGTGGGCAGCAGTGGCGTTGAAGACTATCGGCCCCGTATTCTGGATGCCAGTAAGCCCGGAGAAGACTATTACCAGCAGCACCGCGACCATGGCGACTATTGCCCCTCTCTTGAATCCGAGGACCAGGATGGACAGCAGGAAAGCGGGTATCTCAAGGAAGGCCCCAAGCGATGACATCGGGAGCATTATCAGCATGTATGCAAAGGTTATCGTCCTGTAGTATTTGTAGCCTATGAACAGCGACACGCTCATGAAGAGCGTGAACATCCAGGCGAGCAGTGGCGTCTGGTAGATGAGCATCGGCAGCGTCTCGGCGAACATCGCCAGAAGTCCTGCCATAGGGTGGAGCATCGAGATTGCAAATGTGATTATCAGGAGCGGCACGATGACCGTAGGCGGCAGGAACGGGAAAGCGAGGGATACGCTAGCCAGGGCGAACACTATCGCAAGTGAATCGGGGAAGTTCTTGTGGCTGACGAAACCGCGTATGTAGTCCTTGAGCCAGTAATAGGTCATCGGCGTGGCCCTGCTCTTCCCCGTGGACTTTGCCTGTTTCTTCATTCTGGCCGTGGCCCCGAGCGTGTTCTTCGCTTCCTTGGCGGTCTTGCCACGCGCATCAGGCGTTGTCTTGTCTGGGGTTGCCTGTGCCGCAGCGTCGGTTGTGGTCGCAGCAACAGAAGGAGAAGGGGCCTTCGCCGCCTTAGCCTTTTTGGGCTCACTAGTGGCGCTAGCTGGCGCATTTTCAGGCATGAATTTATTCCCCCAACAAAGTATATTAATATAGCTTATGCCTATATATTCGTAGATTTAGCCCCGTTGTAGCTCAATGGCAGAGCGGCCGGCTGTAGTCTGAAATCCTAACATTTTATGTTAGAAACCGGCAGGTTGGGCGTTCGACTCGCTCCAACGGGAAATATTCGTGATCGGATGGTGAAAGGCCAAAGAACAGGGAACATAGTCCATGTCAAGATACCAAAGGTTCTCTATGATGGCATATTGGAACTTAAAAGGAAGGACCCAGGCATGGTAACAACGCCCGAAGCTCTGATAATCGCCGGAACACAGAAAGAACTCGCCGCGCGCAGCAGGGGATTGGCGTTTATCAGGCGTGATGAGAAAGAGTGATGTGATGGCAAAGAAAGCCAAGAAAGCCCAAAAGAAGACCGCAAAGGCACAGAAACCAGTGGGGAAGGCAGTCAAAGCTGCGTCGAAGGGGGCAAAGAAGGACCTCTACGGCAACGCCCCGAAGAAGACGGATATCTTCTGCGACATAGTCGCCGGCAGGGCGCCTGCTTACAAGATATGGGAGGATCACGAATACATAGCCATATTGGATATCTTCCCGAACACGCCAGGCGTCACGCTCGTCATACCAAAGCACCATCACGAGAGCTACGCCTTCGACCTTAGGAACAGGGACCTGAGGAAGCTCATGGTCGCGTCGAAGAAGGTCGCAAGACTGCTTGAGAGAAAGTTGGGCGCAAAGTGCGTCCACTTCGTCTTGGAGGGGACTGGCATAAACCACCTCCACGGGAAGCTCTACCCTGCGCACGGGCTCAAGTCAAAGTACGACCAGATGCTTGCGCCCGAGACGAAGTTCTCTGCGAAGTACGAGGGATATGTCAACACCCTCCAGGGGCCAAGGGCGAAGGACAAGGACCTTAAGGCGATGGCAAAGAAGCTGGCAGAGAAGCGATAGCAAAACATTAATTATTTAAACCAGCAACAGCAATAGCATATTGCGTGACACTGATTCTCACGTTTGATGCCTTGATCGTCTAGTGGTCCAGGATGGAAGCCTGTCACGTTTCCGACCCGGGTTCGAATCCCGGTCAAGGCGTCTCTTTTTATACTTTAAATTAGGACATTTTGTGATAGTATGGCAACCGAATTGGAGAAGGGAAAGGCAACCAAGACAGCGAAAGGATTGTCCAAAGAGGAAATAGCCGCGATGAAAGAATACCTCAAAGAGAAGAACTCAAAGATCAACGGCGAAAGTGCCGTACTCGAGGCTATTGCCAAGATGCCCGAACCAGATCGTAGCATGTCAAAGCGGCTACACGCTTTGATTAAGGCAGCCGCGCCGAATCTTGTTCCCCGGACCTGGTATGGGATGCCAGCATATTCCAAGGGCGACAAGGTGGTATGCTTCTTCCAACCGGCTAGTAAGTTCAAGGTCAGGTACATGACTTTGGGATTCAGTGACGAAGCGAACCTCGATGAGGGCAACATATGGCCCGTCACGTTTGCGCTGATGAAGTTTACCCCCGCTGAGGAAGCGAAGATTACAGCACTTGTGAAAAGAGCGGTGGGCTGAAGGTCGATGTAAATAACGCTTGAGCAGGGAACAAAATGGTATTCATCACGCATGCGCCATATTCTATAAAATTAGCAATGATCGGCGCATTCTCTTTGGTTATCGGCCTGGCTCTTGCGATTTTCAATAACGCTTTCAATTACCCCCAACTGGCCCTCGACGCAGGCAGCTTTTTAGTAGTGGCAGGCATAATCGAACTTATTTCAAGCCGAGTTGCATTCAAGAGACAGCCGAATAGTGCATTAGACGCAGTTGTGACTGTGCTAGCCTTGGCAACGCTTGGCATCCTTGCTCTGGCCCATTACGGGCCTTGGACTTATTCCCCGTTGGGCTTAAAACCGGGAGTATGGGGCAGCCAAACAGACGACGTTGTGATACTCATAGCACTTATAATCATAGGGTTGTCGCTCTTGCTTTATGGGTTTACTCATCAAAAGAAGAAAAGTTAAAGACAACAGTGGCATATACTATCCCAAAACGGAGGACTGCGACCGGTGACCCGCACTAATATAAGCATTGGCGCAGCCATATCTTACTGAGACGATTTAGCATGATAGAACTAAGCGTGAAAGCAAAAGATGCACTGCGGGCAGGCGTCATAAAATTGAATGTGGTTAGAAGTGGGATGCACCAGCAGCTCACGTTCAAAGTAAGAAGGACATCGCTGGGGAACCTCACTTACACCGAGCTGTTCACCGAGCGGTTGATAGATGTTAGCGAACTCTCAAGACTGGCGAACGAGTTGGGACTTCCCGTAGAGGCGCAAAATGGCAGGGCATTCCCTAAGGGGACCTCGGCCGCAGATTTCTCCTCGCTCTAGAACTGGCCCCTCGTTCCCTGCCTTGGCTTGCCGGCGCATGTCGGGCACATGCGCTTTATGTTATCATAGTGCGCATCGCAGACATCCCTCCCGCAGATAGCACACTTGTGCTTCGCTTCCCTGCCACAGAGGTTGCAGTGCGGATGCGTCTGCCCTCCCGGTTTGAAGATGTTAGGTCCTGTCATGTTCACACCTATTAAAATGGAAAGTCACGTTTTTATGCATTGCTACTTGGCCGAGACGCTTCTGCCCCTGCCCTTGCACGAGGTGCAGAGTCCGCTCCTGGCATCGTAGTGCATCTCGCAGACCATCTTCCCGCACAGCCTACACCTGGATGACGCAGGCATGCCGCACACGTTGCACAATGTGGTTACGTCAGGCATAATATCACCTGCCCCCAAACTCGAGTATCCCCCCGAGCAGCTCCTTCGCCCTGTCGCGCGAAAGGGGTCTCATCCCCTTGCTCTTGGCATACTTGCACTGGTATTTTATGTATGTCTGGTTGATTTTTGTGTCAGGGTTAAGCGTTTTGCACTTCTCCATATATGCCATTATCACTTCTGCCGCCTTGTCCTCGTCAAGTTTTCTTACATTAGTCAGGTATGGCGCAAGTATGAGGTTGACCGTCCTGTGCCTCACGTCCGCTATGGGCGTAGCAAGCAGGGTCTCTATCCATGAATACCTGCCATCATTGGCTACGATTCCCGTCATCTTGACTTCGGGGACCTTTATCTCTTTGGCGGCTGCGATCACCTCCTTAGGGAGCGCTGACCGGGGTATTGGAAGATTCTTTCTCGCCTCAAGCCTCATCGCCTCCTCCACCAGCCGTATTACCGTCTTCCTGTCAGCGTACACAACCCCCTTCTCAAGCCCCTGCTTGGCAAGCGATATGCCAGCCCTCGGGGAGAACGCGAGGAACCGGTCAAACCTTATCTTGTATTCGTCGCCATCGCCGCCTATGTCTATTCCCATCTCCTTGGCCACAAGGAACAGCGTTGTGTCATCGTCCTCTGTCAGCGCGAAACCAGACCGTTTCGCCTCTGCCATAGCAAAACTCTCTATCGCGCCGCGGTTGGAAGTAGCACTTACCAACATCCTGGCATAGACATAGCTCATCAGGTAGGTGTGCCTAAGCGCCATGTCGTTGGTCCTCGTGAAAGCGCCGCCGGTGCCGTCTATCGCACTCTGCACCCTGAGTCTACCAGCTCTGAGAAAACGTTCGTCAAGCTTCGCCGAGCCCTCCTGCTCGATGACGTCCTTCGCCTCCTTCGTAAAGGGATACTTGTAAGCGAAGTCCAGCTTCGCCGTGTCGACTGCCATAAAGATGAGGTCACTCCTCCATGTATGGTGCAAGGAAGTAGGTGATCGATGCGTCCCCTATCTTATAATTCAGCTTGAGCGGTTCGTTCGACTTGAGCCCGATGTTTATCTGGTTGCCTGTCGGGCACGACTTGACCATATTCTCTAGGAACTCAAGATTGAAGACTGCCTCTGCATTCTTGCCCGCATCAAGCTTTTTGAGTACTCCGCCCTCAGCGTCATGCGTCTCCTCAAGCTCTCCGGAGTCGCCGTGTGCCGCCACGGCGAACATGCCCTTCTGCGCCTTGAATGATATGTATGACGAGATGAGGCTGGCATCCTTGATTATCTCCTTGAGCGGGTCTCCTATCATCTCTATCTTCGCGTCGAAATCGACGTTTGGTTCTTTGTCGATAGACTTCTTCACGTCTATCATCTGAAGCTTGTATTTCCTCCTGCTCCCCTGCCCAACGAACTCCATCGAGAGCTTGTTCTCGGCATCCTTCATCACCAGAGCCTCGTTATCCCTCGTTCTTGAGAGTATCTTGCTGAGATTCTCCAGGTTGAGCCCTACGCTCACTCCCTTGTCGACAGTGAACTTCGAGAATGCTTTGTTCGGTATGAAGAAAGAGACCATGCTTATCCCGGAGGGATCCATCGCCTTGAGCGTTATCCCTTCTGTGGTTATGTTGAACGCGCCTTCATCCACAAGGCTGACTATTGAGTCTACGCAGTCCCTCCAATACTTTGCATTATCGATTCGTATCTCTAGCATGTTGATCCCCGCTTAGTAATAGTAACCTATTATGGAACCGATACTATTTAAAGCATAATGTCGTCAAGTTACGACCTCAATCTTAGCCCGTATGGCAGCTCATCCTGACACCAAAAACTTATATTAGGGGCTTGACAAATGAATTAGGTGCTCTTACGATAGCCCTGATATATGACCTAAACAACACCCCCTCGCGGAACATGGCGGAGCGCATGATAGTGGAGCGGGGCTTCAAGGAAAAAGGGGAGCACAACGGGATGCGCGTCTTCGAGCTAGGAAAGATGCGGATGTACGAAACAGGGACAGAGCTGGTCCGCGCAGACTTTGCCGAGGAGCTCAAGGAGGACGTCATCTACTTCGTATGCAGCCATTTCAGCGCGGCAGGGAAGCCTGCAATGACGACCCACCCGACAGGCAACTGGACAGCGAACCCGATGCTGGGCGGAAAGCCAAAGACGTTATCAACCGCCGCGCCGCTCGCGATGCTGTGCGCACTGCGGCACATATCAAAGGTTGACGCCCCGAACACTGACAGAGTATATGAAGCCACCCACCACGGCCCGACCATTGACAAACCTTCCCTCTTCATCGAGTTCGGCGGTGATGAGAAGACAAGACAGGACAAGAAAGGTGCCATGCTCGCGGCCGACGCATTCTACGATTCGATGGTCGACTACCTGGACAAGAAGGTCGAGCACTCAAAGGTGGTCGTAGGCATAGGCGGAACCCACTACCCTCAGAAGTTCACTGCTCTTGCCCTTGAGAAAGGATACGCATTCGGTCACATGATGCCGAAGCACAGCGTGTCGAATGCTAACGGGGACAATCTCGACATGCTCGATCAGGCGATATCGAGGTCCCAAGAAAAGGTGGAGGCAGCAGTAATAGACTGGAAGAGCATGGGCTCGCCAGTCAGGGTATCTATAATTAAAAGATTGAATGCTTTAGGTTTAGACTATGAGAGGGTTTAGGCTTGCACTCGCGATTCTGGCGTTTTCCATCCTTGCATCGCAGGTCGGCGCGCAATACTGGTTCCAGTTCGGCGCAAAGGCGGGAAGCGGCGCGAACTTCAACAACGGAGCAAGCATCCAGATCCAGACCATCACCCCCCAGATGCTCAAGACTGGATCCCTCGGCTACTGGGTCGGCGAAGACCTCCCGAACGGGGCATTCCTCCAGGTAGGTTATGTGGTAGAGAACGAGACAGGGAGCTACTCGACCCCGTGCAGCATAGCGGGATGCACCGGCTACGAATACATCAAGGCAGGCGATGCCGAATGGTTTTACGAATATTTCCCGGCGAACAACAGCGACTCATTTCTAGGAGCGATAGGCCCCGACGGCTCGGCTGGCGTCAATGGCACCTTCCACACATACAGCTTCTACTCAAATGGCAATGTCTGGTACTTCGTAATCGACGGGCGGCAGGTCGGTAGCGTAAACCTTGGCGTTGCATCAGCCGGTCCCGAAGTGCCAGTGGCTTTCGGTGAGCTGGCAAACACCTCCGACGCAAACACTTCTCTACGCCCGGTCACATTGGCAAATCTCTCAGTATACAAGTCAGGCAGCTACCTGCCGGTGTCTATAGGCACTGCATATATCGGTTACGGTGCGACCAGCCCAAAGACGCTGCCAGATCCCTACGGAGTCAGGGAGGTCGGCAACCGAACCGATTACTTCCAGATAGGCTCCGGCCTCCCGCAGCTGCAGAACGGCACGCAGCTCTGGGCTCTAGGCTATTATGTCAGGGTAAACTCCCAATACGGCGAGATAAACGGCACGACAGAGTACCTTGCATACACAGGTGCCCGACTCTATGCCCCTCCGATCTACCCAATCTCTGCAAACGAGCGTGCAATATTCACCGGATGGACTGGGGCTGGGAGGAACTCTTATACCGGTCCGCTCGACAACGTCACGACCTTGCTGTTTAACAACATCTCGGAGACCGCCAACTGGCAGATCCAATATCTCGTCAACGTGACCTCCAAGTATGGGATCACACAGGGGAGCGGATGGTACAACAGCAGCTCCATAGCCACATTGAGTCTGTCTCCCCCGCAAGGCATCGGAGCAGCATTCTACTCCTGGTCGAACGGGAACGCGAATGCCACCTTCAAGACAAAGGTCAATTCGCCCATCAACATCTCCGCGCTCTTCAGGTACTCTGTCACAATCATCGGAAAGGACTCAAAAGGCAATCCACTGCAAGCAACCGCATACGCGATAAACGGGGTACGGACAAACTCGACACCTCTGCTCTTTGGTGGCAGGTACGAGGTGACATCTGCGACCTACTCTGGCGTCCTGATGAATGTATCCCAGGCGCTAAATGTAACTGGCCCGCAAATAGCGTATGTGCAGCTACCGGTTTATCCGGTGACCATAAAGTCCACTGACCCGTTTGGGATACCCGTGAATGCCAGTGGCACAATCGCGTTCGCGAATGGGACCGTCTCCAGGATATCGACAGGCAGCACCGGCACGATAGTGATAAACGATGTTCCCTACGGCTATGCCAAAGCCCAGTTGCAGTACTTAGGGATGCAGCAGACTGTCACCGCAAATGCTGGCGTGGCGCAGGCAGCCACGTTCGCATCACTTTATGACATAGGTGGCACAGCTATCATCGTCGCCTTGGGGGGTGCTGCGTACCTATTGGGCAGGAAGCGTGAAATGCAGCCGTCCGGCAGGGTCAGGAGATAACTCCGGCGCCCCAGGAACATTTTTATTCCTGCACATGCTTCTAGTTAGCAGATAAGAACAGGGGGCAACATGCCGATGGATACTAGGAAGCCGTTCATGATACTGATGGCATCGCAGAAGGGCGGTGTCGGTAAGACTACGCTTGCGCTTAACCTTGCCGTCGCACTGCGCATCAACCAGAATTTCCGCGTCCTTCTCGTGGATGAGGACACCGACTCCGCGAGCATAAGCGAGCAACTCGGCATAAAGGCAGAGGGCAGCGGATACCAGGATGTCATATCAGGCAAGACCGACTTGAAGCAGGCAATGTTCGTCTACCAGCCGATAGACCTCTACATAATTCCGGCGAACTCCAGTACTGAAAAATTCAAGCCGAAGCTCGACGATTTCATAAGATTTCACTCAAAGCTTGCAAGGCTCGACTACGACTTCGTCATAGTCGACAACATGCCTGGCTTCTTCGCCGACGAGGTCGCAAGGTACTTCGACGACGTTGCGATAGTCACCACCCCCGACAGGATATCTGCGCAGGGCAGCTCGAAGATGTCCGAACACTGCGAGAGGCATAAGCTTGAGCACAGGCTCATAATCAACCGGTTCGGCAGTAGCAAGTTTGACCTCGAGCGCGCCGAGGTGGAGAAGATGTACGGTGACCTTGCTTTCCAGATCGTACCTGAGGACAAGATAGTTGAGGAGAGTGTCTCGAAGAGGAGGCCCGCGTACCTGATTGACAGGACATCCGACTTCTCGCTGGCGATGGACGAGGTAGCTGGTGCATATGCGCTGAAGCGCAGGAGTGGCAGTATACAATCCGAGTTCGAGAGGACGACGAAGCCGAGCTTCTTCGAGAAGCTGGGCAAAGTATTCTTCGGCAGATAGTCAGGACATCCCGTCTGCCTCTGAGGGATAGGGTTTTAGCACTTATTCTAGTATAAATAGCACTAATATGGGCGTGTAGCCGTGAAAGTAGCGATAATAATAGCCCCGAGGGACTTCAAGGACGAGACTCTAGCCACGCTGCGGCTCCTGCTCAAGAAATGGGACGTGGATGTGGCAGTGTCAAGCTACACCTCTGCAGAGTGCATAGGCTACCACGGCGCCACATGCGTGCCGGACCTGAACGCTGCAAAAGTATTCACGAAGGACTTCGATGCGCTCATCCTGGCTGACGGCGTGGGAATAGAGAAGTACAAACTATATGATTTCAGGCCACTGTTGGACATGGTCAAGCACTTCGACGATGAGAAAAAGCTGATAGTCGCCATAAGCAACGGCATCAAGATACTCGCGAGGGCAAATATAGTCGCCAACAAGAACATCTCAACGCCTGACGATGAGGAGACGAAGCGGATGGTGCAGCTCTACAAGGGCATGCCCTCAGAGAATGCGGTAGAGATAGACGGCAACCTGCTCACGGCCGGCGACACCGAGACGATATCGCAACTCGTCAACGCCCTACTCGGGCAGCTCGGCGTGAAGTAGGCGCAACCAAATGCATTTAACCTTTTTCTGAGGAGGGAGTAATGATATCATGCCCCTATTGAGAACCCGGCATGGAGCCCGGCTCCAGTCGGCGAAACTCTTTGAAAAAGAGTTCCATCAGAAAGCACAGTCGGCGATGGAGAAACCCTTTGGGAAAGGGTTTCATCCTAAACTCCAGAGCGCCATGGAATACCTCCTATGTCGATTCCTGTGTATTGCACTACATACGTATCATCGCTAATCTATTGGACTCATACATTCCATGGTCTATTGACAATCTCCTATCGGCTGCGGTGCAGCAATCTTACTTT
>JAKAWC010000003.1 GCA_021817125.1 Microcaldota archaeon | reverse complement strand
CCAAGGACGGTGCGCTTGTGCTTTAATGGGGGATTCTGCTAGTTTGGTAGGCTACCGCGTTCGGGTCGCGGCGACGTGTGTTCAAATCACGCATCCCCCATTTTCATTTTACGCATGACCGAGTTCGACTCTCCGCCGCTAATATTCATACATGTTTGTATACCTCCGACGGCATGACTCCACATTGATCAACCGAAGTTCCAAGCGAAGTTTTAGATGAAGTCGTGCATGTTTCGTGGCTTTCGCGTGTAGATAGCACCTGCGGTCACGCGATGTTGAAGGTAGTGGCGTTTGGCAGGTTCTCGACGTCCGAGGACGATACAGGTTGCCTTGTCCGCACCCACTGGAACACTGCAGGATGGGCGTCATTGCCCGCTGCCGCGAGTATCAGCGAGCTGGTGGTTCCCGTGCCAGATGCCGTGGAAGTGACCAGAGTACCGTTTGCCAGCAACTCTGCGCCTCCTGTCCTGGTATAACCTGTTATCACCTGCCATACGTCAGCGGGAGGGCTGGTTCCGCCGTTCATCAGGCCATTATTGCAGATCCCGAGGACCATCCTGCATATGGTGTAGTTATTGTGGTCTGTCACGTAATCGAATCCATAACCATTGTACTGTCCTCCGAGGACGTGCTGCGGCCCATTCGAGCGGGCAAGGAAATCTATGGCATAGCTGGAAGGAAGGTCGACGGAGTCGCTGTATATGCCAGCCCAGCCGTTCCCAGTCGGATCTATCGTGAGCCTGTTGTCGACAGTGACTGTCGGAAGCGAGTCCTGCGAATACGAAGTCCAGCCGCTCAGCGATGAGCCGGCAAAGTCATTGCAGTAAGTGAAGACCGAGGCACAGTCATCGAACTCTGCATAGACCTGGCTTATCTGCGGGGCTTCGCCGGTAGTCAGGCCGTTCAAGACGGGGGACCCCTCGATCGCCAGACGCAGCGCTATGGTGTAGTTCCCCGTGATTGCGTTGTATGTCTCAGAACTGTGGGAGGTGAAGAAGCTCTGGACGCTGCCAAGAGTGTAGCTTGTAGTCGTAGGTTCCACTATCATGGCGTTGCCATTTATACCTACAAAATCTACTGATGTTGGAACTTGCGAAACGTACGACATTCCGGTCGGACTGCCTGCGAAGCCTGGACCGGTTATCCTCTCAACTGTATTCGAGACATATGGATAAACCGCGCAGTTATTGCAATACAGCAGAGGACGCGAGCGAGGGGATATCTGCCCGTCCCAGAACATGCCCCCCAGTATATCACTGCCTGCTATTGAAGACGACAGGTTCAGGTATGCCGAAGTCGAAGTGCTATTAAGTATTGTTGTCTGTTGGTACAAGAAGCTCGTTTCCGGTGAGTCGTATATCTCCAATGAATGGAGGACGTCGAACCTCGTGTTGCCTCCGAATGAGTATGCCGACAGGTTGTTGCCTGGGCCTCCCTGAAGGCAGACGCTAGCGGAAGAACCATACAATGACGGATACCCTGGCCCGTATCCGCCGCAACTTCCGTTCCCCACCCCTCCAGTAAAGCTGTTAAGAAGTATCTGCGCCCCATTTGGGAGCGGATGCGCAAGGTTTATGATGTCCTCTCCGTTTCCTGGCATCACCAGAAGGCTTACGTTTTCGATGGAGTTCATCACCAAGTACCTGCCAATATGCCCTTCTGCATCAGTGACCGACTGTGGCCCGTAGTATTCAGCGCCGAGTGCAGCATCGGCTAGTCCGGATACCGCGTTATTGCCATAATAGAGGTACAATGCGTTGAATGTCTGGTTCGCTCGCGAGTATGCACTTACCACGAAGCTCGCAACCGCTCCTGTGCAGTTTATCACCGAGAAGTTGAGCGAACCCAGGCTCGTCTGGGAGAGACCGTTCCATCCTTGCATATACACGTCGTGGCAGCCGACGCCCATCGCGGGGCTGTGCGTCAAATTGAGCAGGAGAAGCCGGGGGGCGGTGTTGTAGATAATCAGGCTTGCCGTACCGTTGGCATAACTGATAAAATTGCCTACCGGCCCCCAGACGATGTTTGATACATATATCCTTTCAGTCTCATTGTATGGCCATGAGGCTGCTGTGCCCCAGTTATAGTTCAGCCAGTAGGTGACCACGCTGTTTGACAGGGCAGATGCATTGGAATCGATTACGTTGTTCATTATCCCCTCCAGAAAACTGTTGACCACCGTGCCATTGGGCAGCTGCCATTCCTGACAGCTTGTCACGCCTGCAGCGATGCAGCCTGAGTCAGCATACGGCAGCCCGTACTTTGACTCATTAACGTGGATCTGTATCGGAGTGTTGTTAAGCACCTTTGTGGTGAATGTGGTGTTGACCACCACATAAGTCACTGGCGGTGCGACTATCACGCTGACTGGTGCAGAAAACTCTCGGGCAGGAGGCGTTGCATTTGGCGTAACGCCCAGATCCAAGGCGGCTACCTCGTAGGTCGTAGTGGCGTTCGGAGATACGGTGAAGACCTTGCTGCTGACTTCGCCGACTGGGGTTAACAGGGAATTTGCAGCAACAGTATACCACGCATAGATATAGTCGCCGGTGCCACCTGTCTCGAGTACAGTCAGGTTAACTGACTGCCCCTTACGTATCGTTATGCTGCTAGGCGCAACTGTCGGAATGCCGAGTGAGGGGTACACCGTGATTTGAGTAGGGAGTGAGAAAAGCGCGGTATTCTTATTCTTCGTAGATAGGTAGACGGAAACCTCGTAGTTCGCATCTGCAGTAACATTACTTATCTGAAGTACACTATGGTTGGCATTAGGTATTGCAACAAAGCTGCCATTTGCTGCTTGCTTGTACCACTGCCAGACCAACGTGCCGGCGACAGGTGTGAAGTTGTCCCATGCAGTTAGGTTTATCGACTGGCCAGAGTCAAGCATGATGGGAGAGGGGGTTATGACCGGCGACTCCAGGCTTGTGGCAAGAGGGCGCAGCTCGATGTAGTTATAAGCCTGTGGGTGTGGGCTTAATCCCTTGTCAGTAACGAAGACGGTGTAGATGGCGTTTGCAGAGATATTATTTATGTGAATGTAGTCCTTCTTGCCGTTGCCTATCTGCAAGCCTGGGAAACTATCTGTCGAATTGTACCAGGTGTAGGTAAGGTTGCCCAAGCTGGAGTAGCCCGATGGGATTGCGCTTAGGTTTAGCGTTTCTATGCCGCTATTGCCTTTGCCTAAGAGGGACTTCGTGACATTTATGCTTAGGTTTCCGTATGTAACACCGAATGATGTGCCATCCGGTGTTATCGGATCTGGTTTTGCTGAGAATTGCCCATTGTGTTGCATGTATATTGGAATTTCTGGGAGGCTGCCGATAAAAACCGTTTTATTTGATAACGTAACCTGATTACTAAGGAAGTTATGTGTGAAGTCATATCCATAGCTGCTTGAACCGAAGTCTGCAAACGGCTGCAATTCCCCGCAACCGCTATTCTCACACGGGTCCTCTTCTATAAATTCTGCAGAATTCTCCATAGAGAAGGAATTCAAGGTAAGGGTGCCATCGGCTACCCATCTTTGATTCTGGTCTGAAATAAGTATAAACCAATTCTGATTTGTAGCGTTCTGAGACATAAGGCTTATTTCTGAATTGATTATGTCTCCGCCACGGATGGGTAATGCAAAAATCCCATTACTTCCAAGGGAATTATTAGTTGTAAGCAGCGTTTGGTTCCCGTTAATTCCTGAAACTAATTCAAACACAGCGTAATAGGACCCATGGACAACGCCCGATATACTCGTGGATTCTGTGCCCACTTGTATTAAATCAGAATCCTTTGCTCCGCCCACGCCTATCCATTGTGCAGAGTATGTTGGCGGAAAAGTTAGCTGAGGCACAGGTTGGACTACCCATGACCCACGCACCATAGTAACGCTATTAGGCATATAACTTGGTCCAGATGCATTAACGGTAGTAACCAGATAGCCAGCCCATTGCGCCGCTACGCCCAATAAATTTGCGGAGTTGTTCTCCAAGAAGATATGTTTCTTGAAATTGAAATTGGTTTGGACTGAATGAGTTTTATTATTAGGACTATTGACCATCTCGGTTAGATTATATACCGTAAATCCATTAACTTTCCAAAGTGTAATATTTGTTGCGGATGCTATGTTTTCAGGAAAGTAGATACTATCGTTTACGGATTGAACAGGTTGCTGCGATGGTGCAGATGTTTTATATACACTTGCAACACATGTCGTAGATATTAGAAACAGAAGAGTGCATAAGGAAATAATTCTAAATGGCATAACGTTCCTGTTAACTTATTCCTAATACTCTGCTATTTAATGCTTTGGATATTATACGTTATTAGAGGGGTAAATTGGCGCACAAATCAATCGGCAAGTACTGGTTAGTAGCTACTACTGTCTTCGTGGGGATTGTGTTTGCCACTCTTTATGAACTCGGGGTAATATTGCCATCCGCTTCCTATCTAGGGGGTTATGCATGCATCGCTCAAACAGATTTCTTTTGCGACACGCCTATAAATATGACTACTTCTGGAAACCTTTCGCTTGTGGTCGGACAAGATATAGGACATCCTACTTACAATGTTGGGTACGGATGTGTCACTTATAATGGAAATGCCACCATGTTTGTTTCTATTAGCAATCTAACGCTTATGAGCGGCAGACCGACATCGGTTACAAATCTTCATTGTTATAATCAAAATAGTAGCATGGTGGTAAACTTAACTAGGGGTCAACATTTTATTTTCTGGCTCTGGATTAGGTATACTCTAAATAATACACTACCCTCTTCCAGCAATCCATATCACACAGCACTTATTACGACAGCGGCAACGGTCGTAACAGGATAAGGGTGTAAAGATTAGCATAAGAATGCCGCAGAGCCCCACCACTCCCCAGACCACACCAAGCTCAGGGCAGGGGACTTCATACTCATAGACGCCGGCGCGAGGGTAGACAACTACTGCTCGGACATAACGAGGACGTTCATATTCGGGCACAAGGCGGATGCGACCCACGACTTCAAGACCATGGATGAGATGCACCGGATAGTCAAGGAGGCGCAGGTGAGGGCGATACGCGCGATAAGACCCGGTGTCAAGGCGAAGAGCATACACGCGATCGCACAGAAGCACATCGACACCGCGGCAGACGGCAAGTACCGGGGAAAGTTCATCCACTCGCTCGGGCATTCGATTGGGCTGGACGTGCACGATGGACCGTATCCATTTTTATCCCCTTCCTCCAAAATAATACTCAAGCCAGGAATGGTGACCAGCGTTGAGCCGGGTATATACCTGCCGGGTTTCGGCGGCGTCAGGATAGAAGACGACGTCCTCGTGACCAAGGACGGTGCGCTTGTGCTTTAATGGGGGATTCTGCTAGTTTGGTAGGCTACCGCGTTCGGGTCGCGGCGACGTGTGTTCAAATCACGCATCCCCCATTTTCATTTTACGCATGGCTGAGTTCTATACATTCGAGACCGTCAGCTACGATCTCGGAAGGATACTCGGAACAGTCATCGCGGGCGTCACGGTCGCCCTGTCCGGGATAACTACGGTAGCCGCGGTGTTCGCAGTGATGGGTGCGGTCTTCTTGCTTTACTTCACGATAATAAGCAGGGACGTCAAGTAAGTCTGGCGCCAACGACATTCCGCACGGGTCATGGAAAGCCGTATATATCAGAAAAGTCATCAATATAATTGAAGGTATGTGTGGCCTGAAGGATAATATCCGAGGAAACCTTCAATGCGCGTGTGCGCCTTCCTTCCCGGCCACATCTTTACGCTTCGACTATGGCTTGAATCCTTTTCTTGATATGAGGGAGATTATCCCTGCAAGCACGGCGACAGGCGCCGCATAGAGGCATATCCAGAATCAGAGCAACACCCTGGGAATATGGAGGGGCGAGTCCGGATTAAGTTGACCTTGGGAGGTTTACCAGCGTATTCTTTACTACGCGTGTTCTGACGCCGCTTACGTCAAGCACAAGCATGCCAGCATTTTTCGGGGTCGGGATTTGTGATGCGCGTATGAGCGGAATCTCGAGGTATATGGAAACCAGGCACCTCACTACGCCTCCGTGGGTGACGAGGAGGACGGACTTATCGGAGTACCGCTTCGGCAGTCTGCTGGTCAGTCTCGACACCCTGCGCTTCACATCCACATAGCTCTCTCCGCCTTTTGGCTTGAGCTTGTGGTATGGAGTGTCGCTGGCAGCCATCGCATCTTCGCGGAACTTCGTGTGGGGGCCGCCTTCATACACGCCGTAGCTTCTCTCCCTCAGTGCGCGGGTGTAATGCACAGGAGAGGAGTGAAACCTCAATATAGCATGCGTGGTGTCGATGCAACGCCCAAGGTCGCTGGAGAATACGGCGTCTATTTTCTCGCCACTAAGTTCTTTTGCCAGCTTCTTGACCTGCGCTATGCCTGCCTTTGATAAATGCCCGTGGATATGGCCCTGGGTTATGCCGCTGACATTCTCTTCCGTCTCCCCATGACGAACTATGATAAGGCGCATGTTAGGCATTCAACGCTAAGGAATAAATAGAATCGCTCATGCCTTGAAGCCCCTGCCCAGGTACAACATCAGCGCGCCTGCGACCAGAGAGACCGTTGTGGCATATACGTAGGAGTCGAACGGGTTAATTACGTAGAGCACGCCCATTATCAGGTTTGCGAAGAAGATGCCGAAGCTCCTCGACCCGGCGAGCGCGCCCATCCCCCTGCCGAGCTCGCGTACGCCCTTGATGAACGATATCAGCGTGGGCTCGAGCGTCTCCACCACGCCAAGGGCAAAACCCAGCACCGCCACTCCGATGTAGAGCATCAGCACGCTCTCGTGGAGTGCGTAACCCAGGGCGAGTATCAGCGTCCCCAGCCCAGACAGGACGTAGCCGAGTATGCCCAGCGCCCCGACCTTGTTGAGCGCCTTCATCGAGCCTATCTTATAGCCGACTACCGCAGATATGCCTAGGTACACACCATACGAGCCTATGCCCAGCAGCGCGTTCGAGCTCTGCGCTATGGTGAGTATCGGGAAGCCGAGGCTGTACGAGCTGAAGCCGTAGAGCGACGTTGATATTATTATGCCCTTGTATGTGCTGCCGGCTATCCTTGTCCCCCGTGCGACGCTCTTTGCCTTTGCCACGGCGGCATGCGCGGCCTTGCGCGTCTCCCGCGTGAAGAAGAGCAGGATAGTGGACACTATCAGGGGCAAGACCGTCAGCAGCAGTATCGTGCTGTATGCAAGACCGATGTAGGCCATGACTAGCACGAACGCCACTGACAGCATGCCTCCGCCTATGTCAAGAGCGTGCAGGAAGCCGAACGACTTGCCGCGGTCTTCCTTGGCAGAGGCTTTTACCAGCATTGCCCTTCGCGCAGGAGTCCTGAAGTTCCTCGCCCACCACCCGCCGGAGAAGAGCAGCACCGCTGTCGTAGGGTTGGATGCGAGCCCCATCAGCGATATGAGCGGGATGAGCGCGTTGCCGAATATCGCAACCTTCTTGTCGCTGAACCTGTCGCTCATTAGCCCGCCGAGGTATCCGAATGCGGAGCCTATGCCGAACGCTATCGCGTTTGCCGTGCCGAAAGCGGACGCAGGCGCGCCGAGAGTCACGACAAGGAATATGGGGAATATTGCGAGCGCTGCCTGGTAGCCAAGGTCTGCGAAGAACGCGGAGAATGATATGTAGAAGACGTCTTTTGTCATCCAGTATGGACGATGCAAGCAATCACGATGAGCTTGCAACGGGTAGGTTTTTATAGATGGCAGATGCAATAGAGAAGCGGTGCATAGATGTTCGGAATAGGACAAGGATGGACTCTGGGAAACCAGACGCGACAGTTGGTGTTCAAGGACAAGCAGCTTCTGTTATACCCGGTAATATCGCTGATTGCTGCAATCGTTCTGTTTGGCGTCACCCTGCTGGTGGCGCTGGGCGCGGGGATAGCCACGGCGTTGGCTGGAGGCCCTGGAGGTTACGTTATAATCGGATTCATAATACTATTTTACATCCTTGTCGGTTTCATATCAATGTACGTCACGATGGCGATGCTGATTGCGTTCAGGAGCTACCAGGCGGGCAACAAGATAGGCGTGATGGCAGCGCTTAGGCAGACCGCGCCGTACGCCGGTCTTCTCTTCCAGTGGACGCTCGTGAACTTGATACTAGTAACCATAATCAGGCTCATAGAGAGCAGGCTTAGAGGCATAGGCAGGCTCGCTTTCGGCATAGGCGCCTCTGTGGCGATAACAGGCATAACCTTCTTCGTGCTCCCGATAATACTCGACGAAAAGAAGGGACCATTCGGTGCGCTGAAGGAGAGCGCGGACATGGTCGCACACAATATAGGATCATCGGCTGTGGGCTTGGGCGCCTCTGAGATGTACAGCTTGGGGATGATCATACTCGGGGTCCTATGCATCGTTGGAGCGACAGCCACAGCAGGAATGGCTGGAGCTATCGTCTCGATCGGGCTCGGCGCACTCGGACTCATACTGATAATCTTCGGCGCGCTTACGGCATCGGTGATAGGTCAGGTCTACAGGTTCGTGCTCTATGAGTACATTCGCGGGCAGGGGCTTCCGGACGGGATTGACGAGCAGGCTGTGCGGAACATAATACCCAATGTGACCCAGCCATCCGGCCAGGCGAGCGGCCCAAGGGCAAAGCGAGTGCAGAAGAAAGGTGGCGCAGCGGCAGGCGACGACCAGAATTAGTTTTACCCCACCAAAAGCATTATAATCTCTCACGTCTCAGGTAATGAGTAGGAGAGGGCTACACACGTAGCTGCAGAGTGGGGTAGGTTGCAGTTTTACAACTCTAAGATCTTCAGTGTTTCTTTGGAGCTAGTCAAACTGCCGAACGGGAAACGCAGGATGATCTCCAAGATCATACACCGGGGAGGTGTGGTCATCGTCCCCGTGATAGACCATGACACCATACTGCTTATCCGGCAGTATAGGTTCGTCATAGGGAAGTGGCTTTACGAACTTCCTGCAGGAAGGATTGAACCGAACGAGAACGCCATGAAACAGGCCAGGAGGGAGCTTCTGGAGGAAGCGGGGTACTCTGCCAGGAGCATGAAGTTCGCGTTCAAGTCGTGGACCACGCCGGGCATGTCCACCGAACTACTGAATTACTTTGTGGCGACCGGCCTTGAGAAGAGGAAGCAGCACCTGGAGCCTGACGAATTCATAAGAGTGGAGAAAGTGAAACTGGCCGACGCAATCAACATGATAAAGACAGGCAAGATAATAGACGCAAAGACGATACAGGGAATCTTCTTCTACAGCAAGTTCTACGCGTGAGAGTTGGCCGTGCCCTTGACCTTCGACAGGACGCTGTCGTACCTGATCCGCTTATGGTCGAACTTCCTCTTGCGCCTTATCCTCACATCTATCCTTCTGCGTATCCTTACGAGCTCGCCCCTCTTGAATATCCTGTGCATCAGGCTTGCCTCCATGTACTTCAGGGTCAGGGCGAGGTTATCTATCGACCTTGCCTCGGCATTAGATACCGTAGTGTAGTAGGTAACCTTTCCTTCGAGGTCGCTGGTGAGCAGGCGCAGGTACTTCGCTGCGCTCTCTGCATCCTTCGCCTTCAGCGCGAGCCCGCACACGAGCAGCGAGAGCATGTCCGGGGTGTATCTTTGCTTGTAACCGACAGCTATCGCTTCGAGGACGCGCAGGTATCTTGCCGCTTCGCCCCTGGTCATCCTCTTGCATGATGCAATGACATGCGGGAGGCTGAGTATCTCATATTCATAGTTGTTCAGCAGCTTCTGCATTGAGGATGCATGCTCCTCCAGCATCGCGACTATCTGCTTGGAGTTCTCATCGCTCACCTTGCTCTTCCAGTTCTCCTTGATCACCCTCTTGAAGATCTCGGCTTCGAAACTGGTCACTGCCTGATGCTTTGGTGCCCTTTGCGCTTCATCCTCCTGGATAACGGCTTTGTCTCGCTCTAGTAGTATACTCACATTGTCGCCCCGATGTGATGCACGGATATTCTCTATTATACTGAAGCTTAAAAACCCTCTTACTAAGTGGAAGTGCGCTACTTGGATATAAAGATGAACTGGTTCTTCATTTTGTCGTCTAGAATGCAGTACCCGACCCGCTCGAACTGCACTATGTCGTGCTCCTCCAGCTGCTTGGCGTATCCCTCCACTCTGCCGTTCCAGATCTTCATGCTGTCCGGATTATATGCCTCATCGTCCAGAAGAAGGTCCCCAGGCACCAACACGCTGCATTCCACCTTGTCGCCTGCCGGGACCCATTGGATTATCTTCCCGCTTCCACCGATCGCCTTCTCCGCCGAGACCACGCCATGGGACTTGTCAGTGATCCTGGCCTCCATGAGATCCTTCAGCCTAACAATGTCACCGACTTTGAGCGCATCCGCATCCTCTTTGCTTATGTAGAACTTGCCGTCGGTCAGGTATTCCCTGGACCCATAATCTGCAGTCGGATGGAGCCGCAGTCTTGCGTGGATGCCTTCTGCGCCCGATACTCTCAGCTCCACTGGGTCGGAAACGAAGAAGAGATGCTTCGCGATCGGGTCGATGATCTTCCGGTTAGACGCGAGCAGCATGTCCATCGGCACCAGTGCGTCGGTCTTGCTGAAGCCTGCCCTGAGCACGAATTCCCTTATCGCATCGGACATTATTCCCCTCCGCCTCAGCGCTATGACCGTGACGAGCCTCGGGTCGTCCCAGCTCGTTATAACCCCGTCCTTGAGCAGATTCCTTATTATCCTCTTTGCCGTCGTGTTGCCCCTTATCCTGAGCCTGGCTTCGTAGTGGAACCTTGGCTCCTTGAGGCCGAGCGATGCAATGAGCTTCTTGTTGACATCGGTCCAGATCTCGTACTCCTTCCCGCGTATGACATCTGTGACGCCATAAAGGCTGTCGAGAACCATCGTGTTTATGTGGTATGTCGGCCAGACTATGTACTTCTTGCCCTGCCGGTAGTGCTCATCTTTCTTTATCCTGAACAGCGTCGGGTCCCTGAATGTGGCATTGTCGGACTTCATGTCTCCCTTGAGCCTTACAATCACCTGACCTTCGCCATATTTGCCGGCCAGCATGTCTTCGAAGAGGGAGAGGTTCTGTTGCGCCTGCTGCGATCTGTGTTTGCACTCCGTCTTCTTCTCCCTGCCCGCCTTTACGTCGTCGTCGCTGCACATGCAGACGTATGCGTCACCCTGCGCAAGCATCTTCCTGCCTGCATCGTATACCTCCGTTATGTGATCGCTCGCATAGTACTCTTTCGCGAACGTTATGCCGAGCCATGAGAAGTCCTTCTTTATGCCGTCGACAAACTCCTGCTTGCACTTCTCCGGATTGGTATCGTCAAAGTAGAGGTATATCTTGCCGTCATACATCCTCGAGACCTCATCGCTGAGGATTGCCTGCTTGGCGTTCCCAATCTGGATGTAGCCACCTGGTTCGGGCGGTGCGCGGGTTACGACCTTCCCCTTCTCTGCACCTTCGATGTCAAGCTTTGGCTTTGCCTGCTCCGCCTTCTCTTTGTCGGCATCCTCGAACTCTTTGGCGAACGCCGCAAACTCCTTCTCCAGCTTGGCTGTGGGCAGCTTGTTGACCTGGTCGACCACCTCCTTTACTGTGAGGGCGGCCTCCTTCATGTTCGACTTTACCTCGGGAAACGCGAATATGACCTTGTTTAGGACAGCACCCTGGTTGGCCTTGCCATAATCCATGGCGTTCTTCAGCGCGAACTTTCGCGCGGCGTCCTTGACCTTGTTGTCTGTGGCCATATTGTCACTTTATGCCCAGGACAGTCACGTTGCCATATATCGTCCCATTGATGGTGAGCAGCGCGGCTATCCTGAGGTTATAGCTCTGTTGCATGTTCTGCGTTAGGTTGAGCCGCATGCCATACTGCCTCGCGCCGGTCAATGGCACGGCGATCTTCTGGCCCTGCGCCGTGAAGTGCGCCAGCGGTGCCAGCTGCAATACTGCCTGTGAGGAGAAGGTTGTGCAGCCCTGCTCCGTCTGCGTGAGCTTCGGGTATATGTATCTGTATGCGCCTGACGAGTTAAGATTGCCGGTCTCGATCATAAACTGGCTCTGTGTCGGCGAGTAGTAGTTGCTTATGCTGTTGTTCGCCTCAAGGTTTGCTAGGAGATCGTTGAGCATCGCGGATTCATTGCTCATGGCGCTCGCGTTGCACTTCATCGTCAGGCTCAGCGCCGGCCCATAGCCGGTTATCGCGCCGGTCACGTTGCCGACCGCGTAGAAAGTCTGGCCGGGATTGGATGATACAGTGGTGGTGGTCGTATTGCTGCCATTGCTGCCGAACGCAGCGTAAGATGTGAGGAATATCACAGCTACGAATATCGATGCGAGCAGTTCTATCTTCTTCTTGTCCACGACATCACAAGGTTTTTAGCTTAGCTGATGCAAATAGAGCCATAAGTAGCTAGAGCATATCTTATCTGCACATACGGATATAAATAGCGATACGATAGGTAGTCTTATGGGTTTTAACGAAGGGGATTTTCTAAGGATAGAGTACACCACATGGAGGGCGGCAGACAACAGCCTGGTCTACACAACGGACAAGGAGGTCGCCAAGAAGAACGACGCCTTCGATGAGAAGGCGAGGTACAAGCCGGAGCTCGTGATAGTCGGGAAGGGCACTGTAATCCCAGGGATAGAGAAGGAGCTCAGGGGCATGTCGCTCAACCAGTCTAAGAAGCTCGAGCTTGAGCCCAAGGATGCTTTCGGAGAGAGAAGTCAGGATGCTGTCCGCGTCATGCCGCTCTCGGACTTCAGGGCGAGAGAGATAAACCCGTATCCGGGCATGCGGCTCGACATAGATGGCGTGCCGGTCACGATAAAGAGCGTGAACGGCGGAAGGGTCCTCGTGGACGCGAATCATCCGCTTGCGGGAGAGAAGCTCGTCTGCGAAGTCAAGGTCATCGCCAAGATAGATGGAGACAAGGAGAAAGTTACCACATTCGCGGAGAACTATGACATTCCGGCGGACAGCGTCGCGATAGAGGGCGGCGTTGCCAGGATATCTTTCGGACAGAAGGTCAAGAAGGACGCTGATTATTTCATACACAAGGACGTCATGGTCGCCGCGATACTGAAGCACCTTCCCAACGTGTCGAAGGTGGTCATCAGCGAGGAATACGTCCGCGAAGAGAAGGAGGGCAAGAAAGACACCGAGCAGACGGCTGCGGAGAAGTAATCACTCTCCGACGTTCAGCGCGTATGTGCCATTCGCCTTGATGTTCAGTTTCTTTGCTATGTCTGATTTCTCAGAATTCAGTATTACGATGTAGCCGTTCCACTTCGTGGTAAGACTCGTCGATCCGCAGACCGGGCAGAGCTCTCCCTGCGAGATTATGTAACGGCATACCTTGCAAGCTTTTTCCATCGGATTACCTCCTTCTTGGGCCACCGTGTGCCTTTGCCGCCCTTCTCGCGTTCGACTTTGCCTCCTTGATCCATTCGGGCTTGCCGAGACCGTCTGGGCGCATCGTGAGCGCGATCTTCGTGTCCTTGAGGTTCGACCTCATGCTTATTGTCGAGACCTTGGCATATACCACATCGCCCTTCTTGAGCGACTTGCCGCTGTTCTTTGATACAAACTGAAGAGTCTTTCTGTCATAGTTGACGAAGTCGGTCGTAATCTGTGAAAGGTGCACAAGCCCGTCCAGCGGACCTACCCTTACGAAGCAACCGAAGTCGACCAGTTCCGATACCTCCCCTATCACCACTTCCTCTACCTCGAGGCTGAACGTGAGCACGTCGAATACGACATGGTGGTGCGTGTTGGGGTCCTCGGGCATTATCATGCCGTCGCTTATGTCCCTTACGTTGAACACCGCAAGCACCACCCCGAGGTCCCTGTCCATAGTCCTCTCGTACTTGTTCCTGAGAGTCTCTTCGACGGCCTTGGTGATGTCCTCCCCCATGTACTTCGGAGAGATGCTTATCGAGTCCCTTATAGTGTTTATGTAATACAAGATTCCACCGGTCTAAGGATAAAAAGTCTGGCTGGGCGTAGCCTGTACAGACTAAACCCCGCTATTATATTAAGGCGTATCCATTTATAAGAGTTTCGCTGCGACGTCGCGCCCTCATGCATTATTAACATCTATATAGGAGGACAGTCAATCCATTCCCATGGCTGGAGAAGTGCATATCGTCAGGACGGTGGACCGGGCACTTACTAGCGTTTTCAGGTCCCATAAGGAGATGGGCCAGGCAGGCGTGCAGAAGGTTGCCGGGAACCAGTTCGGCGAGACCAGCCTCAGGGCTGACATAGAGGCAGAGCGCATTATTCTGGACATGATGCGGAGCCACAAGGTCCCGATAACGGTGATGTCGGAAGAGCACGGGCGCGTGGCGATGGGCAACCGCTTCACGGGAGTGCTCGACGGACTCGATGGCACAAACCAGTACGTGGATCTGATGAATGGCAAAAAGACAGCCAGGTACGGCACGATGTTCTCCATTCTCGAAGGCTCGAATCCCAGGTATCTTGACTTTCTTGTCGGAGGCATAGTAGAGCACCCGACGGCCATGCTGCTCCTTGCAAGCAGGGAAGGGAGCTTCGCAAGAGACCTTACCACCGGGACGAAGACGCCATTAAGGACCTCCGGGGCAAGAAGACTTGATGCCAGCATCAAGATATATCTCAACTACTGGCCAGGCTGCGGACCAAGCGAGAGGGCATTTGTCGGGCAGACGTACCTGAACATGTTTCCTGACGGCAGCAGCTATACCTGCCTGCGCTCGACAGCATCGCACTTTGTAGACTTTGCGTTGGGGAAGGTCGACGTCGTCCTCGAGTATACAAGGAAGGGCAACCTCGAACTGGGAGTGGCATTCGGCATCGTGAGGGCTGCAGGAGGAGTGATGGTGACCTCGGACGGGGAATCCATCGGCCCAAGAAAGTTCCTGCACTTCGGGCAAGACTCGCACGTTGCCGTGGTCTCAGCGGCCACCACAGAATTGGCCGATGCAGTGCTGGAGCGGTTGAAGTCAGCGCAGAGACCCGTTCCGGGCAACTGAGACTGTGTTTACCCCCTTATCCCTCAGCGATTCCTTGAGCTTTATGTCGTTCGTGCAGACCAGGCAGTGCCTTGAGATTGCCTCCTTGACTATCCACCTGTCAACAGGGAGCGGGGACTTGGCTATAGATAGGTCGTACCTGCCAAGCAGCGCCAGCGCCACATTGGCGTACTTCTTCTCCTTCTTCCTGCCGCTGCCGAGCTTGCCGAGCTCGGTGACCACGCCGCTGGATATCAGGATCCTGTAAGTGGGCATGTTGTCCCGCACGTATGCGAACGGGTCGAAGTGGTTCGACAGCGAGAATATTATGGAACTCGTGTCGAGGATAATCCAGTCCATGCTAGCATATAAGAATCTGCCCATATAAATATGAGCATCGTGATGCTATGATTCTCCTTCAGGTTCTGCCAGTCATTAACGACCCGGTGTTCCGGGCGGTCGGTGCTATAGCCAGCTCCCTGCTCAACACGATGATGGGCTACTGGGCAGAGAGCTTCTTGGTTGTGCTGCCACTGATAGGCATATACCTCTTCTTCAAGAAAGACAGGGACGTCTTCTCTTATGCATTTGCCGTAGTTGCGCTGCTGGTCATCGCCGAGATTCTCAAGGATATCTTCATGGAGCCCAGACCATGCACTGTAAGCAGCTTATCCTGGATAAACCACGTAGGCTGCGAGAGCGGTTTCTCTTTCCCGTCCAACCATGCCACTGTGCTCACGGGCTTGTTCGTGTTCATGAAGCAGTACAGGAGACTGCAGGCGCTTTACGTCATATGGATGCTTGTCACCCTGTTCGGGAGAGTATATCTAGGCCAGCACTACTTCACGGACGTGGTCGCAGGAGCGGTACTGAGCATCGTGATAGGCGCGATTATATACATGAAGAGGCAAAGCATAAACAAGACGCTCGGCGGCATTTTCTTCAGCGTGGTGAAGCCGTTGCCGTTCATAAAAGACTTCTGACTGAGAGCATGGCAATAGAAGACCTTTACGCAGAGACGCTCATACAGAACTACGAGCACCCACGGAATAAGGGCAGCATCGCAGATGCGGATGCGAAGATACACGAGGAGAACAGCACATGCGGGGATGATATAACTGTTTACCTGAAGTTGGAGGGCAAGAGGCTCAAGGAGGTCAGGTTCGAGGGGAAGGGCTGCGTGATATCGATGGGATCTGCCAGCCTTGTCACGGAGGCGCTCAAGGGAAAGAGCCTTGCGGAGATAGAGAGTCTGGGCAAGAGAGACTTATTTGACATCATAGGTCTCGACCCGGGGCCGGTCAGGCTGCACTGCGCGAGCCTCTCGCTCAGGGCGATAAAGGAGGCGGTATTCGCTTACGCAAAGAAACCGGTCGACGCTGCGACAAAAGAGCTATAAGTCCATAAACGTTTACTTGTAATTAATAGCGTCAGCAGCCCCGTCGTCTAGCGGCCAAGGACCATGGGCTTTGGACCCATGTACATCGGTTCGAATCCGATCGGGGCTATGATATTTCGGGCGTGGAATAATGTTGCAGTGGTACTACCTGGTGCTCATCTCGTCAGTCCTGATGGGGTTGTCCACCATAATCCAGAAGCAGACCCTGATCAAAGAGCACGCATCGGCGTATAGCGCAAGTTTCTCAGTGATTGCCGCGATTGTCGGGCTCTTCCTACTGCCATTCGCCGGCTATGAGAGTCTACCATTGTGGATATGGGCAATGATCGCCCTGAACGCACTCTTATCCGCAGGGACATACCTGCTGAACTCCAGGATATTCAAGCACGAGAGCCTCTCGGTTGCTTCCCCAATTTTCAGTTCACTGCCGTCCCTCTTCACGGTCATCTTTGCGTTCGTCTTCCTCGGAGAGCAACTATCGGTGGTGCAGTATCTTAGCATAGGCATAATGGTCGCGGCTACATATGCGCTCATGTTTCAGAAGGACAGGCGCGGGTTCGGCGCAGTCGGGAAGAAAAAGTACGTCATATTCATCTTTGCCACGGTGATAATCACCGCGATTACAGCGGTGCAGACTAAGTACATACTCTCGAACGGGGTCGATTACATCACGTTCCTTATAGTGTCGCAGGCCCTGATTGCGGTCTATTTCCTGATATATATGCAGCTCGTGTATGGAGGGCTCAGGGAGACCATACGGAACCTAATGAGATACAAGGAGGCAATCATATCGACCGCTGTGCTGACGAACATGTACCGGATATTCTACTACCTTGGAATTACGCTTGCACCTATCGCGCTGGTCACCCCACTGCGAAACACAGCGTACGTCCTTATGACGGTAGTCTCCGGAAGCGTTATGTTCAATGAAAAGGACTTTGGGAGACGGATGGTGCTTTCTATAGTATTGCTCATGGCGCTCTACTTGCTGGTCGTAGGTCCGTAAGCAGCTTTAAATAGCATTGGCGCGATGTATACTTCGGATGATGAAGACTACGAGGTATTGCTGATTTAGTGA
The DNA here is from genome assembly GCA_021817125.1 of Microcaldota archaeon. Lineage (GTDB taxonomy): Archaea > Micrarchaeota > Micrarchaeia > Micrarchaeales > CABMGC01 > JAKAWC01. The sequence continues at coordinate 40,154 of JAKAWC010000003.1, read as the reverse complement.
TGCAAAAGAGAGTCGCTGACACTACCGCTTACCGCCTCAGTAAGCCCTTGCGAAGTACGCTTTGTGCTTTGCCCTCTTTCCACAGATGAGACAGTTGCCGAGCTTCTTAGGTTCCTCGAACGGGATTGCCCGTATCGTCGCCCCGGTCTCCTCCTTGACTCTTAGCTCGCATGCGTCAGCGCCGCACCAGGAAGATACCACGAATCCCCCCTTAGTCTCTATTGTGCTCTTGAGCTTGGCATAATCGTCGGTCTCGGTAATCTGCTTCTGGAGCGCGTCACGTGCCTTCGCAAGCAGGTTACTCTGAATTGCGGCAAGCAACGCCATTACCGATGCCCCAACCTCCCTCTCTGGGATACCCTTCTTTTCGCCGGTGTCCCTGCGGACGGCGACAACGCTCTTCGAGGCGATGTCCTTCGGACCAATCTCTATCCGGACCGGCACGCCCTTCATCTCGTGCTCGCTAAACTTCCAGCCTGGAGTCTTGCCCTCACTAGCGTCAAGCAGCACCAAGATGCCGTGCGATGCGAGTGCTTTCCTTATCTCGTCTGCCTTCTTGAGCACGGCGGCGTCTTCGCCGGTCTTGAATATAGGGACTATGACCACCTGGACAGGTGCAATCTTTGGGGGCAGCACCAGCCCTTTGTCGTCCCCATGCACCATTATCGTGGCGCCTATCAGGCGCGTCGATATGCCCCATGAGGTGGTCCACGCATACTTCGAAGTGTTATCCTTGTCGAGGAACTTTATGTCGAACGGCTTTGAGAAGTTCTGGCCTAGGTTGTGTGACGTTCCGCCTTGCAGCGCCTTGCCGTCAGGCATCATGGGCTCGAATGTCGCAGAGTAGAGTGCACCAGCGAACTTCTCGCGTTCGCTCTTCTTGCCCATTATCACGGGAATGGCAAGGTACTCTTCAACAAGTTCTTTATAGAAGTTGAGCATCCGCATCACTTCCTCATCGGCTTCCTCCTTCGTGGCGTGTACGGTGTGGCCCTCCTGCCAGAGGAACTCACTTCCCCTGATGAAAGGCTTTGTCGATTTTATCTCTGCCCGGGCTATGTTACACCACTGGTTGAGCAGAAGGGGCAGGTCCCTCCAGCTCCTGACCCACTTTGAGTAGAACGTATAAATTATCGTCTCTGATGTGGGCCTTACCGCGAGCCTCTCCGCGAGCTTGTTATCGCCGCTATGCGTGACCCAGAAGACTTCCGGCGCGAATCCCTCGATGTGCTCTTTCTCCTTCGTGAGCAGGTTCTCAGGTATGAACATCGGGAAGTATACGTTCCGGTGCCCGGTGCTGCGCATCATGCCGTTGAATATCTCCTGTATGTGCTCCCATATTGCGTACGCCGTAGGCCTGTAAGCGATGGTACCCTGGACGGGGCCGTAGTCAGCGAGCTCCGCCTTCTGCACGACCTGCGTATACCATTCCGAAAGGTCATCGCCCTTCTTTACAGTGATGCCCTTATCCATCTTCTCATCCTTAGCCACGCTGACACCAGTTAATGCTTCCTTGATTTGCCTTAATAAACATTCTCTACTAAGACAACACGTATATATAAAAACGTTAGATGATAACAACTATGCTACAGGGGTTGTTGCGTAACCTGGCAGCGCGGCTGGCTCCAGATGTTCATAACGGATTGAGCGACTAGCGATGATTAGGATTTGGAGCATTGATATATGATCAGGCGTTACCAGCAAGTCTGGGTTCAAATCCCAGCAACCCCAAACTTCTTCTTCGAGAGGATGGAGCAGCTCACGCTCAGGAAGCTGACGGCGGACGCCCTGTACGGAATAGGACAAACCATTAAATACCACTTAAAATATAGTGTCTTTCGATTATATGCCGGACCCTGTAGCTAAGGCGCCGCACTTTGTTGCGCACCGTCCGAAGGAGGTAGTGGTAAACGCCAGAGCGCCATACAGGATAAGCACTGGCGCGCAGGACTTGGAGGGCACCCTTAAGAGCATCGAGGGGGGCTGGGGAGTCGCAACTACGGCTACGATTGACGAATTCCACCGGGTGCAGGTGAAGGTAAGGTACCCCAGCAAGGGAGGGTTCATAGCCAAGTACCATAATGCTGAAGAGAACTGGCCGAAAGCGGAAAAGATAAGGCACGATTTATTCAGAGAAGCTCTGAAGCGGGTCCTGACACCGAGAAAGGATAGGGGAGGCAAGATAGTCGATAGCGATGCTGTTTTGGGGAATATTGAGAGCCTCAAGAAATGTGATATCGAGATAAGCAGCACCGGATCCATGTCTTCTGAAGAGGGAACCGGACTCTCATCGAGCTCCGCGCTTACGGTAGCCGTACTTGATGCGCTGTACATGGCAAGGGACGGCAAGCGGGCTCCGGCAGAACAATTGGCACAGGATGCTATCGCCATAGACCGAAGGGCTGCCCTGATGGAGGCGTACAGGAAACTACCCCCGGACGAGGATAAAGTGCCGCCAGGCACCTCCGACGGCGTCGGCAGGCAGGACCCATATGCAATAGCATACGGAGGGTGGAACTCGTTCACATTCCACGCTGATGGGAGAACCGATGTCATGCACATAGGCTTCACCGCAGAGGAGGGAAAGAGGCTGGACTCCATGTTCGTGCTAATCCCGACAAACGTCAGGGGAAGGACTGGCACCGACCTCATAACCAAACAGGCGAACAGTGCAAAAGAGAAAGCGGACTTGGCTGCAAAGCAGAGGGAGATATCCGTGCGCTTTAGAGATGCACTCTTGGAGAAAAACTTGGATCCTGAGCTAATCGGCACTCTCTTTGACCAAGGCTGGCAGATCAAGAGGCAGCTCGGAGATGGAATAACGAATCCTGCGATAGACAAGCTCTACTCTCTTTGCAAATCTGCCGGCATGATTGGCGGCAGGCTCGTAGGTGCAGGAGGCGGCGGGTACCTACTGGCAGTGGTGCACTCGGAGAAGCGTGACGAGTTTATACAGAACATGGCGGAGCGCGGGCACCAGGCACTGAATATACATATAACACTGGAGGGATCTACCTCGTGGATAGAACCCTCCGCACAGACTTATGCGGAATCTGCGCTTTAGCGCGGTATATAAGCATTGGCTTTAACTTGTCCTCTTTAGCTTGCCGCTTTAGACGCTAGCATATATACGGCTCGGGAGCGTATATTATTATTGTGAGAGGTGGTTCGACAAGGCAAACAGTTTATGCTACACCCTAAAGGAAAGCCAAGGAATGGGTGCAAAAGTTGCGACTGCGACGGTCTATGACGGTTTTGCCGCTGCGGTCGCTTTGTGTTCCACGCCCTTGTGTGGCGTGAACTTGACCTGTTGCGGTGCCTTCGTGGCACCCAGGGTCGTCTATTTATTATAAAAAGATTGGCGCTTAAGTAGTACCTACCCAGGTGAATACTTGCAGGTAAATGATCCGGTATATGGCTCGTTTGAGGTACGTGAAAGGGTTATGCTCGAGCTCATGGCGTCCGCGCCGATGCAGAGGATCCGGGGCGTGTCCCAGCAGGGTATACCGAACGATGGCATAAAGCAGGAGATGCCGTACTACAGCAGGTTCGACCACTGCGTCGGTGTCATGCTTCTCCTGAAGAAACTGGGAGCACCGCTCGAAGAGCAGGTGGCCGGTCTGCTGCATGATGTATCGCATACCGCCTTCTCCCATGTGGCAGACTGGGTGTTCGGCAGCGTAGAAGCAGAGAATTATCAGGACAGCATCCACAAGGATTACATAATTCACTCTGAGCTGAAGCGTATTCTGGAGTCTAACGATCTTGATCCGGAGAGGATTGCCCACCTGGAAACGTTTCCGCTGCTCGAGCGGGAGCTGCCGATGCTCTGCGCGGATAGGGTTGACTACGCGCTGAAAGACTTTCATTACTATTATGACTACGACGTGAACGCGGTGGTCAACGGGCTGCGGAGCTACAAGGATGAGATCGTGTTTGACTCGAAAAGACCCGCACAGATCTTTGGGGAAGGCTACATGCGCTGCCAGGAGGAGATATGGGGCAGCGACAGGAGGAAGACAGAGTACGAGATACTTGCCCAGGCGATAAAGATAGGATTTGATGCGGGGGTAATAACCGCGGATGACTTGCTGCACCGCGGGGACCTTGAGGTAACGGGCATGCTGGAGGAGGCGCAGAACGAGGAGATAAACAAGAGGCTGCGCGCACTGAGGAGCGGACTTAAATATAGCAGGTCGGATAGGGGGAGCATACCGCTTAGGAAGAAGTACAGGTACGTCGACCCGAAATACTTTGAGGGCGGAAAACTGCTCAGGCTGAGCGAGACCGACGCCAACTTCGAGAAGATGCTCCGCACGGAGCGGGCAAGAATGGAGGAAAGGGTCAGGGTTGACGTAATCTATGACTGACCTCCATGGATAAGGCTTTTATAGGTGGGGTCAGAGTCTTGTAATGGTCCTCTCATGGATTACAGCCTAGTCTGCATGTCCTGCAAATTGAAGACGGGTGAGGCGGGTTCCGTCGGCAGGTGCGCCAGATGCGGTGGCGTCTTGGAAATCGTGTATGATTATTCTACCCTGAGGCTGCCGAAGGACTTCAGGAAGATGCCGATAAGGCAGAGGAAATACGGACCCTTCTTCCCGGCAAAGCTTTCCTCGCTCAATGAGGGCGGCACGCGCCTGCTAAAGGCGAAGAGCCTGGACGTTGAGGGAGTAAACATATATCTTAAGAGGGAGGACGAGAACCCGACAAGGTCGTTCAAGGATAGGGGATCGGCGGTAGAGATCGGCAAGGCTGTCGAACTCGGATTCGGCAGCGTGTGCTGCGGGTCCACGGGCAACATGGGCCTTTCGGTTGCCACGTATGCGAAGCATGAGGGGCTGCACAGCACCATATTCGTGAGCACGGGCGCAAACCGCGAAAAGGTTGGGAAGATCAAGAAGGCGGGGGCGGATGTTGTCGAGATCGATGGGGACTTCAATGACGCTGTGGCTGCCTCGGAGAGATTTGCGGCGGACGAACGCGCTTTTCTCTGCGGGGACTTCCATTATCGGAAAGAGGGCCAGAAGGGGGTCATATTTGAGTTGATAGAGCAGTTCCGATACAACCTGCCTGACTATCTTTTCATTCCGGTCGGCAATGCGACGCTCCTTGCTGCAGTGTACAAGGGGCTTATGGAGTTCAGACAGCTGGGATGGATCAACGGGTTTCCTAGAATAATCGCGGTGCAGTCCGAAGGCTGTGATCCGTTGGTAAGAGCATTCCGGGAAGGGCAGGAGGTGAGGTACGTACGCCCGCAGACTTATGCCGATGCAATCGCGGTTGGCTACCCTACGTTCGGATTTGAGGGAATTGCCGCCATAAGGGAGACCGGAGGCGACGCTGTCGGGGTGAGCGATGACGAGATAGAGGCTGCTCGGAGGAGATTGCAGAACAGGGAGAGCTTATCCGCTGAACCTGGCGGCGCGGCGGGGTTTGCCGGCTTTATTAAGATGTATCAGGAAAACCGGAGGCGATTCGAGGGAAAGAACGTCGTCTTGGTGGTGACGGGGAATAACGAACATCCCGGTAAGCGCTGAGCCGCCTTTGCAACCGGAAAGGATTAAAGGAGTTCGTTGAGCAATATTGAGTGTGATTCTATGGACTTGAGTTCGGTGAAGTGGATAGGGCATGCGTCGTTCCTTATCGAAGACAGGAAAAGAAACATTTACATCGATCCTTACCATCTCCGCGAGCTCAATGCTCCGCACGCCGATTTTGTGTTCATAACGCATGGCCACTACGACCATTTCAGCCCTGACGATATAAAGAGGATCGCGGATGCGGATACGCAGTTCGTGGCTCCGAAGGATGTTGCGCAGAAACTGAAGCTGCAGTATCCGAGAGTGGAGGCGGTCGAACCTGGCGACGAGTACAGTGTAAACGGGCTGGAGTTTGACACCATCCCGGCATACAACGTGAAGAAGGAGAGGCTGCATTACCACCCTAAGGAGAATGGCTGGGTCGGTTACATAATCGATTTCGATAACATGCCACTCTATCATGCTGGAGACACAGACCTGGTCGAGGAGATGCACGGCTTAAAGCCGAACCTTGGCCTGGTCCCTATGGGCGGCACTTATACAATGGACGTTGGCGAGGCGATAGAGGCATCGAGAGCCATAGATGCGGTCCGGATTGCGCCGATGCACTATAGGGGCTTGCTTGGAGAACAAAGAGCGAGAGATGCCGAGCAGCTCTTCAAGAATGGCGCGAAGAACGGGATAATACTCAGAGAGGTTATACCCCCGGAGCCCTCTTCTCGGTAGCTACAATCTTGCGCTTATCTCTTTTGCCAGAGAGAGTATCTCGTGCGGGCGCATCTTGAAGAGCCTTTGCTCTTTTCCGTCCAGCGTATCTGCAATCTTTGACAGCTGCTCCTTGCTCCTGCCGAGGTGGCTGTGCGAGTCTATCAGCGCGCTGCGGACAGTCTTCTTCTTGTGCTGCATCAATGCGGATATGACCGCCATCTCCAGCGCTGTTATCTGGGCTCCCTTTGGCTTTACATAGATGAGCGCAGAGTCGACCTTCGGCATCGGCCTGAAGTTGCCCTTTGGCACGTCCATTATCTTCGTCACCGAGAACGACAAGGAGGTTATTACGCTGAGCTTCGAGTACTTTCTGGTGTCTTCCTTCGCAAGCATGTGCTCCACGAACTCTTTCTGCAGACAGAGCACAGCCTGCATGTCTTTCTCGGATAGCCATTCTATCGTCTTGCTCGAGAGCGCATATGGGATATTCGATATCAGTATGTCCGTGTCGCTAAGCTCGAGATCCGCATCGCTCACATCGAAGAAATCTGCGTTTATCAGCTTTAGCTTCCTGCTCTTTATCTCCGCCTTCAGGTGTTTGAAGAGATTCTGGTCTCTTTCTACGGCGACGACGCGTTTCGCCTTCAAGCAGAGCATCTTCGTGAGGATTCCGTATCCGGGACCCATCTCGAGGACGTTCTTTCCCACACCGTGCACGGCTTCCGCCTCGACTACCTTTTCATTGACGAGGAAGTTCTGACCCAGCGACTTCTTGGGCCTTACAAACATACCGGTCTTGACGAGCATACGCACACTACTTGAAGACGACCCCGCCCTGTATGTCTGCGTTTATCTCCTCGACCTCCTTGATGGTGTCGGCTGTCCTCCAGTAGGAGCCTGCGAAGTTGTATCCGTTTAGCTTGCCCTGCGCGACCAGCTCCGGGAATCCGTGGGTCTCGAACTCGCCCTTGTCCGGAAGGTAGCCGAACATCTTGTCGCTCATTACGTAGATGCCGGCGTTCATCAGCACGTCATTGAGCACAGGCTTCTGCCTGAACCTCGTTATCAGGTCTCCCTGCATCTCTACTATGCCGTATGGACTTTTCATGGGCATAATCGCTACTGATGCGACAGCGCCATTCCGAAGGGAGAGTTTCCGGATGTCGATGTTCGTGACAAAATCACTGTTGACGACTGCAAACTCCTTCTCGCAGTCCAGTAGGTGCTGTGCATTCTTCAGCGCCCCTCCGGTGCCGAGCGGAACCTCCTCTGCAGAGTATCGCACGCTTATCCCGAGCTCATCCTTCTTCGAGTCGAGGTGCTCCATCAGGACCTCTTTCTTGTAACCGACAAGAAGGACGAAATCGTTCACTCCGCAAGACATGAACCACTTGATTATCCAGTCGATGAACGGCTTGCCCCCTACCTCCACCATCGTCTTTGGGACGTTTTCCGTCAGCGGTCTCATCCTCTTGCCGTGGCCTCCTGCTATTATTACCGCCTTCATCTAACCACTAAATAGCAGAATATATTGGCTAAGTTAGACTTATATTACTATAGTCCAGCCGCACCAGGCTGGCGCCAGATTCTATGACGCTCTGGTCCAGCGGCATGACGAAATCGGGGATCTGCCATACGAACGCGTCTCCTTCCGTGACGAAGAACCTAAGCGCTGTCTTTTTATTTCTTGACCGCATAGAAAGTAGTCATGGCTGAGAAACCAGACTATAGCTGGATATACACGATACTCCCGTTATCCGCGGTCGGCAGCGGACTCAGCATAATCATCCCCATCTACATACTGGATCTTGGTGGGACGGTGTTCGACGTTGGGGTCGCATTCGCGCTTTATAGCCTTATCAGCATCCCTGCGTCCATACTCTGGGGCAAGGTGACCGACGACTCGGGGATGACAAAGGAGCTTATCCTCCTTTCGCTCTTGGGCACCTTCCCCATCATAGCGATAATGTACCTGCTAGACCACGTTGCCACTTTGCAGATCACTTATGCACTCTTCGCGTTCGTCGCCACGGCTGCTTCCCCGGCGATAAACATAATGCTGATGGGCGAGAAGCGGGATCCGTCATTGCCGAAATATTTCAGCAGGTACAGCATCTGGGCGATAGGCGGCACTCTTCTTGCATTTCTGCCAGGGTACTTTGTGACGTCGGCATACATAAAGATGTACCTGGTCTTATTGCTGCTCCTCAACCTGAGTGCATTGGTGCTTGCACTCACGCTGATAAGAGACAGGCATGTGCGGACCACGTCTACAACCAGGGGACTGGTCAGCCTGTTCTTTGCACCGTTTAACATGCTGACGCATGTGCCCAACGTCCTGACCACCATATCTCTGACCAAGAGGATACACGAGACTATCGACGGCACGGGACTCAATGGCACGGCTGCGCTGCTCGTCTCCGTAGCGTTGTTCAGCCTTGGCATGAACCTCTTCAACACGTCATACATCCCGTTCCTGCGGGCGTTTGGCTTGTCATACAGCAACATCTTCTCAATAAACATATTCAACGCGGTGGGCCAGGTGTCGGTATATGCAATCGTATTGCTGCTGGCGAGGCGGATAGACTTGCACAGGTACTATCATGCTTCAGTCTTCCTTAGGTGTGCGTGTTATCTCCTGGTGATGCTGCCCCTGTTCTTTCTGACCGGTGCGTTCTTCTATGTGAACATCCTGGCGTATGTAATCGGAGGCTTTGCATACGCACTCTGGAATGTCACGGCCTCAGTGATGATATATGACCACATACGAGGAAAGAATAAGGGTTATTATGTCGGCCTCTGGGTTGCAATCATAGGTGCGTCGACAGTCCTGGGTGCATTTGGTTCTGGGGTGATATCCGCGCAGCTCGGATACATGTATACATTCGTGCTGGCAATCGCGGTCACACTCCTATCGGTGACCAGTTTCATCAGGGCGAGGCTCGGATACTACAAAGGAGTAGTCAGGGTATGACGAGGGTATAGTTTACTACGTACGCGATTACGAATCCAAGGAGTATGCCCGCATAGGTCGTCCACATGAAGTTGTGCACCCCCTTCCCGTCCATCAGTGCCCTCCCACGATTTATGTTAACATGGAACAGCACGAAGACGACGTAGAGTATCGCGGCGCTCGCGAGCGCATCGAAGAGAGTTATAAACGCGTTTGAGAAGAAGAATATCCCGATTACTGTGCCCACCACGGTCGGTGCGCCTCCGATTATGAATGCGCCGACAATGAACTTCTTCTCGATAGCCTGCTTTGCCCCGACCATCGGCGCTGCAATCGGAAAGCCTTCGGTCATATTCTGGAGCGTGAAGCCGATTATTGATAGCACATATATTGGCACTAGACCAGCTGCACCGGCCGAGCCGAAGAGCAGGCCCTCTGTCAGGTTCTGGAACCCGATGCCGATCGCCGCGAGCATCGATGTACGCTTCGGGCTCAGTTCGGGGTCCCTGCTCTCTTTCGGCATTATGAAGAACAGGAACGAGAGCGCGAAGCCCACTATGAAGATTATCTCAAGAGGGTTTGTTATGCTGCTGTTCCCGAATACCCCGGCTACATCGCCATATATGTCCAACAGCAGGAAGACCAGTATGCCTATGGCAAACGCGTTCAGGAAGAGCATGTGCTTGATCATCTTCTTGTTGAAGATGAGCGGCATCGATGCGAACACCGCCAGTCCCATTACGAAGGACAGTGCTATAGTAAGGTAATCGTTTACCATTAGTAAGACCAGATACAACTCAGTTGTATACCTAGCTATTTAAGGCTTTTTCAAGTATGGCCCTTTCATCGACGGTGAGCACCTCCTCGTCGACGAGCGCCTTTCGTTTCAGCACGAAGCGCAGCAGCTCCTGCCTCGGCTCGTTGTGTGCGATTATCGTAGCGATTATCTTCTCCGGTTCTTGGATCTTTGGGATCTTTCTCAGCTCATCTATCCACTCGTTCATCTCGTGGCTACAGTGCATGAGCATCGAGATCTCTGTCAGCGCGGTAAGGAACTTCTTCATCTCCTCTACCCTACCGACTGTGTATGTATCCATCGACTTCGGATCCGCCTCCTTCTCACGTATGAACGACGCATACTTCTCGCGCATTTCCTGCTCCTGCGCGAGGAGATTGTTTATGACAAAGAAATCCCGTTCCATATCTGACGGCCTGTCTGGGGTCGTCACTACATATCCGTTTATGGCTATGCGGCCTGCGTCCGCTTCCCTGTGGAGCACCTCTGTCGCCTCAACAAGAAGCTCCTCACGTATCTTATTGAGCATGTCCTCGCAGAGCATCCATGCAGGAGTGTCGTCCATCGCATCATCGGATAAATCTGCCTTGCTACCCGAAAGTATTTAGATTGCTAATAAGAGAGGAAGTCATGGACGTTGGGATGCAGGCCATAGTCGCATCGATAGCCAGATTATAGGTGATGCATTGGCAGGGCGCGGCAAGAAGGATATCGGCGTGGCTGTTACCACTGCGGTAGGCCTGGGTGCGATAATAGGCGCCGGCATATTCGTGCTCAGCGGCACTGCGGTGGTGCTAGCCGGCGCGGACGCGCTGCTGGCGTTCGTGCTCGTCGGCACTGTTGCGCTCATAGTGGCGCTTGAACTGGGCGAGCTCGGTTCACTCCTTCCGGACAAGAGAGGTGCGTCGTACTCTTATACCTACGCCGCTTTCGGCAGCGAGCTGGGTTTCATAACGGGCATGCTGAGGTACATGGCGCTCTCGACGGCGATAGGTGCGATAGCCCTTGGTTTCGGCTCGTATCTGTCGAGTATCATAGGACTCTCGGTTTCAGCGTACGCGATACCGTTCGCTATCGGCTTGATAATATTGCTGTCGCTCGTCAATATACTGGGCGTCAAGAAGGCTGCAGAGGCCGACTTCGGGCTCGTCACTATAAAGATAGCGATCCTTCTGCTCTTCATCGGCTTCGCCATGTACCTGGCGTTCTTCGGCGGAGTGCATATCTCACCGCAGAGCTTCGCCTTCAACTTCTCGGGCAGTGGCATAGGTGGGATCTTCGCCGCGAGCGTCGCCATATTCTTTGCCTACTCTGGGTTCCAAGCCATATCTACGCTGACCGACAGGATAAAGGGCGGCGCAGCCGGATACGTGAAGGCACTGCTTGGTGCAGTCCTGATAAGCATTATCATCTACGTGCTTGTCGTCGCGAGCCTCCTGGTGCTCAACCCGCCTTCCGCATACAGCGTCAACGCAGACCCGCTCTCGTTCGCGTTGACGAACAGCAGAGCCCCGGAGTGGCTGCTTATAGTCGTAGACATAGGCGCGCTCATAGCCACAGCTTCAGCAACGATAGCCATGATACTGACGGCATCGAGGTCGCTGCTCCAGATGAGCGAGGACGGCCTGCTGCCTAGATTCATGAGGAAGTACAACCAGAAGAAGGATGTCGCCATCAACGGCATAGTGGTGTCTGCAATGATAGGCATAGCGATGCTCTTCGCTGGGAACATATACGTGATCGCATCGATAGCGAACTTCGGGCTCCTGTTCAACTACCTGATGATAGGGTTTGACCTGGTGCATTTCAGGAGACGCGGCGTTAAGGCACCTTTCGTGGCTCCGCTATATCCTTATCTGCCCATCGCAGGCACCGTTGCGATACTCGCGTTCTTCGTGGGCATGCCGAAGGAAGCGCTAGTCGTAGGCGGCGTGACGATAATGCTGCTCATAGCATTCTACTACGCAATGTGCGAAGTCGAAAGAAAGAAGTCCGCACGGGTGAGGCTCTTCAGGTAGCCTACCCAACCCTGCGCCATGCATCCGGACTTTCTGATTAAACTTCTTTCCAAGAAGTTTATTGGACTCGGCGGGGATCGCACCCGCGACCTTTCCGTTGCGAACGGAACGCTCTACTACTGAGCCACGAGCCCATAATGGATATCTATTCGTAAGGTTAGGAATTTAGAACCGACGCTTTGCTCAATTCAGGATCCAGATGTAGTACGTCAGCACTACTGTGAAAGTCACCCAGAGGATGTACGGGACCATCAACCAGAAAGCACGCTCCGAGACTTTCCTGAACTCCATCATCGTGATCGCTATCGCAATCCAGAGAAGGATTACCTCGATAAGTCCGAAGAGCGGCGAGCGCATGCCAAAGAATATGAGGGACCAGAGCACGTTAAGCAGGAACTGCATTCCGAATGAGTTCAAAGCCACGCGCACGTCCTGACGTTCGGTTCCCTTTTTCCACACCATGAACGCTGCCGTACTCATGAGCGCGAACAGCACCACCCAAACAGGAGCGAAAACATAGTTTGGCGGAATGAACGCGGGCTTCTGCAGCGTCGCATACCACACCGAGACCGAACTCTGTGTGAATATCGACGCAAACAGCCCTATCAGCTCGATAATGATTATCAACACGACAAGCCGTGCGGTGTCCTTGACAGTGCTGCGCGCTGCCGGCGTTGCCCGGGCTCGCCTGCCTGCTCGCCTGCCTGCCGCCGCCTTTCGCTTGGGCATGATATCTATAAAACGATAGGATTTTTAATTACTACTCCTTTGACATCAGCAGCTTGGATATCGCGGCTATGTCCTTGAAGTTCTTCAACTGCATGCCCGCGTCATCCTCCGAGTTGAATATTTCTATCCGTACCTTGCTCTGATCGGCAATATCGAGCAACTCTTTTACCTGTTTGTCGTCAAGAACGGAGTCGTTGACCAGCACTATGCCTGCCCTGTACGACTCGAGCGCCTCGCGCACCTGTGCGTTGCCGTAGAACGCACCGCTCGTGCGGACCCCCTGCAGGAAGATGTTGAGGTACTCGAACTCCTTCCTCACGTGTTCCTTCTCGAATATGTCTGCCACTATGTCGCTCTGCATCACCTCCCGCACGCCAGAGCGCTCAGCATCGCTCGCCGCGGTGTAGAACACCTTCTTCTCGACCTTCGCCCCCTTCTGCGCTATGTGCTTCTTGAGGTCGTCCTTCGTGAAGCCGGGTCCGGCGAGCACCACTATGTCGACCTTCATGTTGTTGGCCGACTTGATTAGGTCATTGAAGTACTGCTCTTTCTGCTTCTCGAAGTCCTTCTCCTTCATTCTTTTTGAGAGCTTGCTATAGAGCTGCGACAGAATCTCTATGCCGTATCCCTTCACGTACGCGATTGTTGCGAGCTCGTCGTCCATCACTATGATACCGAGCTTCGGCTTCTTCGAGTCGAGCATCGCCTGCTTTATCCTCTTTAATAGGTAGTCCTTCCACTCAGGCTTCTGTATATCAATTATCTCCCCGGCACCGAGGTTTATCGTATGGTAGCTGCCCATGCGGATGAACTCCTCTGGGTGGCCGCCGACTATCTTGCCGGTGATGCGGAGCATGTCCGCGCTCTTGTCGACCTCCGCACGCTCCACCTGGAGCCGTATCGTGACCTCCTTCTGCTCCCCGACGTCTCCTTCGCTCGCCCTGAAACGCCTCAGGCTCTTTGCCTCGACTACATCCCCGCCTGACACGACCCTTGCTATCAGGTAGAGGTCGTCGAACGACTCGGGCTCAAGCTTGAGTGACTGGGCGACATTGTTGAATCGTATTACTCGCATGGGCTCGTATCTAATTCACGGATAACGCTTAAAAGGATGAGTTGCCGTATTGTAGCATGTTCTTTATCCTGATGGACATTGTCGCAGACCTGCTCGCCTTGTTCCACGGCAGCTACGCGTCAATAGCGGGTTTTATAGGAGCGTACAGCTACGTTGCCATATTCCTATTGATGATTCTCGAATCTGCGTCATTACCGATACCCAGCGAGATGGTGCTACCCGCCATAGGATACTTCGCTGCACAGGGGGACATCAATGTGGTGGTGGCGCTGCTCGTCGCGCTCGCGGGCAGCATAATCGGCATGGGCATCGACTACTATCTGGCTTACTTCTTCGAGAAGGAGGTCATCTACACCCATCTCCAGTTCTTCCACATCAAGAAGGCGCAGCTCGAGAGGTTCGACGCGTGGTTCTATAGGAACGGGCCCATAACGGTATTCATATCAAGGATGCTGCCGGTCGTCAGGGGATTCATCAACTTCCCGGCGGGCTTTGCCATGATGCCCATCGACAAGTTCTATATGTACTCCATTGCAGGTGTCGTAATCTGGGAGGTAGTCCTAGTGGGATTCGGATACTACGCCCTGATGACGAACATATACGTGACATCGTTTGCAGCCGCAGCCTTCGCGCTCGCGATGTACCTGCTCTATAGATACGTAAGGACCAGGATATGAGAGTTACTTCTTCTTCACATCGTCTACCGACTGCACTTCTAGGATATGATGCCTGACAACCTTTATCACCTGGTCGATGGCGCGCCTTATGTCGGCCTCGGTCTTCGCCCCGGTGCAGATTATCTTTCCGTTCTTGAACAGCAGAAGCGCGGTCTTGGGGTCGTGTATCTTGCATATCGCTCCGGGGAACTGCTCCGGCTCGTAGTCGACGTCGGTAGAGTCCTTGGCTATCCCATACAGGTCGAGGTCAACGCCAAGGTCGGCGCTGGCGACTATGTTCTCAATTTTGAAATCAGGATGGAGCACTATCTTTCGCTTTGCCATTTATAAAACCCCTATTTAAATAAGACTGAAAGGTATTTAGATATTGGTAGTCCAATACTCACTTGCTATCGTTTTATTAGTGACTAGCATGACCCAGCGTTCACACGGCACGTTCATAGGCAGGACCCGCAACTTGGCGAGGCACCACAAGCCGTCAAGGTTAGGCATAAGCCAACTCATCAAGAGCTTCGAGGTCGGCGACAAGGTAGTCATCGTGCCGAAGTCCAACTTCAGGAACATACCACACCCGAGGTACAGGGGGCAGGTGGCTACGGTGATCGAGAAGAGGGGCGGCTCGTACGTTGTCCAGTTCAACGTCTCGAAGTACACGAAGAGGACGATAATCGTCCCCCAGATGCACCTGAACAAGCCGTGATCCTGACTTTTTTAATGTCGCATAGCGACAGCCAGTCTTCCATCTCGGGGGAGGGCGCAAGCCGGCGGTGCGCCCTGTCGGGGCGTATGGTACCTGTAAGAAGAAGGTAAAATAAAAAAAGGTGGCTCGATAAGCCACACACCGGTTCTTGAGCAAACTTCTTGCAAGAAGTTTACATGTCTGCCCAGAGCCAGACCAGCGACAGCAGCAGGATTATGTATCCGACTATCGCGAACATGGACGTTCCGAATCCAGGCCCGGTATATATCCAGTACAGATCCAGCAGGATTATCAGGATTCCTGCTCCCTTCGATACCATTCCTTTTGTTTTTCCATCCATTGCCATAAGACCACCTTGTCTAGACAACGATGGGAGGGACTAAAAAGGTTCCAGGTGCCAACGTCGATTGGTGTGGCGCTGGCACTGCGCCCCTGCGCATCACGTGTTGATCTTTGCATCAAGCTTGGATACGTAGTATATTGCCACTATGGCGATCAAAGTCACCAGGAGCGCATACGAGAACATCGGGACCAGCGCGGTCGTGCTGCCGAAGAGCGTCTGGAACAGGCTCTGTATTGCTGTGTTCCACGCGAGCGCCGCCACCAGACCGAATGCGGTCGTTATAAGAGCGGTGAGCTGCTTCGAGAACATCTTGACGATTTCTTTATTGTTTCCCATCAAATCACTTACTAAGAATGAACCTGCAGTCATTATCCTCGGTTGAACTTGTGCCCCTTCTTCGCCAGGACCATGTAAGGGTAACCATATGTCTCTTCCGGTCCGCACTCTGCGCCTATCTCCTTTACGATGGCGAACAGATATCGTCTCCCCTCCTTTGGATCTGGGAACTGTTTCAGCGACTCTGCCTCTATGAACTGACCTATGCCGTTCACGTCATCTAAGGCCACTTCCACATCCCTGAACTCCCACGTATCCCTGCTCTTGTCGACCACTGCTATCTCCCTGAAGCCCAGGTTGAGGAGTATCTTGTGCATCTGCGCTGGTTTCTCGAGCTTGGTCTCGAACTCGTCGGCATAGTCGTGGACCTCTGCGCCGTCAGGCCTGTAGTGCTTGTATGTTATCGACGCAGTGCGTGCAGTCTCCCGTATCCTGAGCCACTCGAACGGATGCTTCGGCAGGAGGAAATCCCTGCCCGGATGGTTGTAGTAGGTATCCTTCTGGGAGCTGCTCTTTGGGGAGGTGCCGTTCTTATTGAGGAATGTACGCACCGTGTCGGCGTTCTTCAGCGGCAGTTTGATCTCGATTTCTATATCGCCGCTCGCCATGGTAATACCTATCTGTGCATTCCTCCGCGCTCCTCCTGGTGCGTAGAGTACGGTCGCGAAAGGACGTAGAATCTGGACTCGCCCTTGAGCTCCATGAGCACGCGTTCCGCCAGCAGCTTTACAGGGTCCTGCAGGAGCGGCACACGGGCGGCTATGTCGGCGAAAGACTCGAACCTCTTCTCGTCCCTGGCCTTGAGTATCGCATCGAGATGCTTCTTGCCAACTCCTGGCAGAAGCTCGAGCGAGTGCATCCGTATGTTGAGCGGCGATGCGGTGTTGAAGAGATCTACGAACCTGGGCTCATTCTTCTTGATAACCTCATAGATGACATTGTACACCTCCTTCTTCGAGCCCTCTGTAAGCTCTTCGTATGGTATCCTTGACTTGATGAGCGATATCTTGTCGCGCTCGCCCTTCCCTATGTAGACGCGCTCCATGACCCGGAGGTCTGTGCCCTTTGGAATTGCTTCTAGGAGCGTGAACTTGTTCTCCCCTATCAGTTGGACCAGCGGCTCAGACTTGGCTGCGAACGACCTGCCGGTAGGCAGGTAGTCCAGTACGACAGCGTACTCCTCCAAATCCCCCTTTCGTTGATCCCTCTCCATCAGAGCACCCCGGCACGCGCCGCGTTTACTTCCCCCTGTACTTCTCCACTATAACCATGACCTTCACGACCACATCGTCGGCAACGGTCTTCTTCTCGAGGATTAGAGCCTGCCTCAACTGGATCTGGTCCAGTGGCATTATGTCCACCACCTTGGCGGCGACCTTTGGGCTGAGCTCGAGCTCCTCGATCTCCTTCCTCATCTTCTTGGCATCAGCCTCGCTGATCTTGGTGAACTTCTTGACGTAATCGTAAGCGAGCTGCTGCTCGTATCCGAGCTCTCCGCCCTTCTTCCTGGCTTCGAGTATCTCCAGCACTTCCGGCATAGTGACTACTGCAGCGTCAGAACTACTCTTTCCTATCATTTTTGCACCTAGAATACGTATCTTATGGGCTGTAAGTATTATTAAGCTTTTGTATCGTGTATATACTGTCTTGACGAGAGGGAAATGCTTGAACGCGAGCGAGATTTATGGGGCCGTCCTGCAGGAGATGAAGAAGCACATAGCTGGAAAGACGGACGTAATGGAGCTTCTGGTCATCGCGCTCGTAGCTGACGGCCATGCGCTGCTGGAAGGGGTCCCAGGAACGGCCAAGACGACCACGACGAAGACGCTCGCCTCAATACTCCAGGCAGAGTTCAAGAGGATCCAGTGCACCGGCGACCTCGACCTGCGGGACATAAACGGCTACACCTACATGGACGAACAGGACGGGAAGGTGAAGTTCAAGCGTGGACCGGTCTTCACGAACATACTGCTCGCTGACGAGCTGAACAGGGCTGCGCCCAAGACGATGAACGGCCTCCTGGAGACGCTGGAGGAGAAGCAGGTGACCACGGGCACGGAGACCATGAAGATACCCCCTCCGTTCATAGCGTTCGCGACCCAGAATCCGCTCAACATAGAGGGGACCGTCCCGATCCCGAAGGTGCTGGCCGACAGGTTCCTCATCCGCATCGAGGTGAAATACCCGTCGATGGAGGAGGAGCAGAACATGCTCCGCATAAAGGAGAGGGAGGAAAAGATAGAGGTGAAGAAGGTGGCCACCACTGCGGATATAATCCAGATGCAGAATGACGCAAAGGGCATACAGATGCCAGACGACGTGGTCAAGTACATCACCCAGATAGTAGGGCTCTCTAGGACCGACATACACGTAGTCATGGGCGGAAGCCCCAGGGCGGACATCGCGTTCATGAAGTGCGCAAAGGCTAAGGCGCTCATAGAGGGCAGGAAGGCATGCACCATAGACGACGTGAAGTGGCTCGCCAGGCCGGTGCTCAGCCACCGGATAGCTGTGAGGTCGACGGGAGGCATAGGCGTCAACGGGATAATAGACGGGCTCGTGGCGTCTCTCGAGAACTGATGAAAACCGTACAATCTGCGCAACCTATATAATAATATCTGGGCACATAGTACCACACACGGTGCATCTATGAAAAATACGAACCACCAGATAATACTCTATGCGGCATTCCTTCTCCTGTACGTCGCCTCTGTTGCCAACGCGCAGGTGGCCGCGATAAGCAGCGACCTCTGCAACATCGTGGGCATAGTCAGGGCGCTCATCGGGCTCCTTGCGCTCGTGCTGTTCATAATAGGCGGCGCGCTCTACGCTGTCGGTCATTTCCTACCGCAGGCCGGGCAGATAAAGCAGAACCTGCAGGGATGGTCTATGGGAATGGTACTCGGCGGCATAATAGGCGTGGTGCTTGTGCTCATCGCTCCGTTCGCCATAAACATGATAATAGGTTTCGGGGGCAATACTCTAGCGCCGGTCGGCTGCTGACCGTCACCAAGAGATGAAGCGCCCGAGTACCTGGCTCTGATGCCGCAAAAGAAAGGTATAAAAAGGGGCTTCGTTATATGATAAACGAAAAATACGGTGTAAATATGAATATAGCAAGACAACTCCAGACTCTGTTTTATCTGGCAGTACTCGGAAGCATTATAACACCAATAGTAGGCGCCCAGGTAGCCGCTGTATCATCGCAGCTCTGCGTACTCGTCGGAGACGTCAGGGGAGTGATCGGCGTCCTTGCGCTCGTGCTGTTCATAATTGGTGGCGTGCTCTACGCGGTAGCGCACTTCCTGCCTACTGCGGGTCAGATAAAGGGCAACCTACAGGGATGGTCTATGGGAATGGTACTCGGTGGAATCATAGGAATAATCCTGGTCCTCCTTGCGCCGTACGTGGTCAGCCTTGTAGTGGGATTCGGCGGAACGCAGATAGCCACACCGACCTGCTGATAAAGCACTTTAAATTTCTTTTATTCCTTTTCTTTTTATGCGATTCTCCAGGCAGAGCCTGCATTACGCTGAGCTCCTAGTGGTGCTTCTCGGCTTCATAGCCATGTCCACTGGCGCACTCTACATATACTTCTCCACAGACGGCCTGCTTGGGGCATACATCCTGGCAACGCTGCTCTTCGTGGCGTTCTCGGTGCTCTACGTGCTGAGGATAGACGCGGCGGCGAGGGGCGGCTTCTACAGCAACGCGCTCCACGCGCTCTTCCTGCTGTTCGCGGTCTTGTTCGTCGCGTATTACGGCATTGCTCCGGAAGTGTCCGGACACCTGCTCCAGAGCGCCCTCGGCCTCTTCGACAACTCGGGTTTCTACTTCATACTGTTCCTCCCGGCATTCTTCCTGGCGTTCTTCGGGGTATACTTCGCATGCAGGAAGGGCAGGAATGCGAGACTGCTCGGATGCACGCTCATGGCCGGTCTGCTGGCGCTGCTTCTGTTCTACTACTTCTCTGGATATATCTTCACCGAGTACAAGATCGACGATGAGGTCTATCTCTCCTACACTGCGGTGCAGAGCATACTGCACGGGCAGGACCCGTACACCGCGTCTGTCTTCAACAGTCTCTTCTCCAACGCCACCACAGTCGGCGTATCAGTCACCCTTAACAACAACATAGTGAGCGTCATGGACTATCCGTCGCTTTACTTCCTTACGTTTCTCCCATTCTACTTTATAGGGCCGCCAACGCTGGCGGGCCTGCTTGGCTACGACCTCAAAGTCGAGACGGTGGTGCTCCTCTTCATACTGCTGCTCACTGTGGCCTACCTGTCGGGGCGCAAGAACCTTACGCCGAACTTCGCCATGCTCTTCGTGCTGGCGATACTGATGAGGTTCATCGCATCCATAGCGGCCTACCTGATGTTCGCGGTGCTGCTGCTCGCGTACTTCAAGATAGACCGGAAGTACTCGTTCATCCTGCTCGGAGTATGCGCATCCATGCAGGAGGAGCTCTGGCTCCCGGTCATATTCCTGCTGGCGTACTCGCTCAACAATCAGGGCATCGGGGCAGGGCTGAGGAATGCCGTAGGTACGCTTGCCGTCTTCCTGGTCTTCAACGGGTACTTCATAGCGATGAACCCAGGTGCGTACCTTTATTCGGTGATCACGCCGCTAAATCAGGTGTTGATACCCAACCCCACCTCGCCTATAGGCTACTTCATCGCCACAGGCGTTGGCACAACGCTAGGCGGGCTGTATACGCTACTCTTCGGGCTCGCAACCATGGCGCTCGTGCTGGTGCTCCTGCGCACCAACAGGAAAGAGCTCATACCAATCTTTTCCATAATACCGCTCTTCTTCATGTCCCGCGGGCTCGATACGTATTATTTCTCGTTCATCTTCGTATTCCTCTTCGTCCTCGCGGCGAAGGAGAAGTTTGCGGGCATCGGGAAGATAGGCAGGCTCATGAAGGAGAGACCGGTCCTGCTCTGCGCACCGATGGCGCTCATCGTGGTGACTGCCGCGGCGCTGATATACGTCTCGCATATGCAGTATGCGGACCGCTTCGGGGTATCCGCATACGAGAGCAACTTCACCATCAACAACGCGACGAACTCGTCCAGCTACGAGCTGCACATAAGGTACGGCAGCCTGAACAACGACACTGTCTATCTCATCCCTGTCGAGCTCGACACTGGTGGCATGAACTTCAGAGGCATCATAAACGAGAGCGTGATTCCCGGCGCGAAGGCGCAGTGCAGCGAGGATATCTGCAAGGTCAATGTCAACAGGATGGTGCTCAACGGCACAGGCAGGTATGACACCTTAGTGACCTTGGCGTGGCCGAACAAGACCAAGCGCATCTCTGACGTCGCATCGCTCATCTACAACGCACAGGACGTCTACATCACCGCGGCGGTGCACTGAGGCACTGAGGGCATATCTTTTTATTACTTGAATGCACATACAGAGCTCACTATGGCCAGCATTGTAGAGAGCACATGGGAGACGTACAAGGAGCACATCAGCCTCGTGCTGCTCTTCTCGATACCATTTATCATCGCCTTCGCGATACCCGCGCTCGCTCCGCTGCCAACATACATAAGCGCCGGCGCGATCTTCCTGCGCAGCGCATCGATATTCGTGAACCTCAGCGTGACGAGCCTCGCGGTCATAGTTCTGGGCATAGTGCTCTCGCTCCTCTTCATAAGCTTCGCGTTCGTGGCGATAAGCCTGATAGTCAAGGCGGAGAAGACCCACGTCAAGACTCCGGGAAAGGTGATGCGCGGCATAGAGGGATACACGGCGAAGGTCTTCACGGTGCTGCTCGCATACATGATTGTGCTCGCCGTGACGAACATCGTAGGCTACTACCTGGGGGTGAGCGACATGCTGACCGCGGTTGTGGGCTTCTTCGGATTCGCTCTCATTTTCTACGCACCCAGCGCGATAGTCGTTGACGACAAGAGGATCTGGCGCGCGGTCAAGGACAGCGCAAAGCTCATGGCCGGAGCGCCGCAGTACTTCATGCTCTGGCTCACGCTGATAACGGTGACCGTATCGGTGCTCGACTTCGTACTCATAGCGCTCTCGGGGACGCTCTTCTCGCAGTACATTCTGCTGGTGGTCAACTCGCTCTTCGTGCTACCCTACTTCATAATCTTCCAGGCTGAGGCGTACATGCGCAAGTTCCCCATGCTGAGGCGTTGAACGGCAGGTACATGGTAAAAGACAGGATAACGTGAGCCTTTTTAAATAGCTCTTTAGTAAATACCATAGATTAAATGCGCCTGCCTACCTGGCTCTCAGCCATAACATTAGCACTGGGCATCCTCTGCGTCTCGGGCAGCGTTTCCGCATCGCAGCTCTCGCTCGGACAGGTCGCTCCTCTCGCGTTCCAGACCTATTCCGAAATACCCCTCTGGTTCGTCGGGGTGGCGCTGATAGCGCTTACGGTCTCGCTCGACGTCATCGCGATAGGGTATATAATAGCCAAGGTCATCCCTTCGACAGGCATCTCGGGCTGGATAAACAACGAGGTATGGGAGGTGGGCAAGACCGCGCTGATCATAGTCGGGATATATGCTATACTAGTGCTCGTGGGCCAGATCGCGGTCGCGGTCGGCGGCCCGACAATAGGGGCGTCCGGCTGCGGGAACTCCGACCCGTTCTCGACGCTGTCACAGTGCGCCGTGCAGTACCTGACGCAGGTACAGTCGACGCTCAACGCCCAGGACGTCAACGTCGTCGACCTTGCCGGAGCGACTGGGGCGCTGAAGAGCCTCAAGATAGATTACAACCTCGACCTGCCACCGGTGCCTGTGCCGCTCATACCGATAGTCTTCACCACAGGATGGACTCTCAATTTCTATACGAACGTCATGCTCGAGTCGAACGCAGTAGGGGTGGCGCAGTACGAGTCGGTGCTGAATGACCTGATCAACATCGTGCTCACACCTTTCAGCCTGATAAACGTCGCACAGATAACGCTGCTTCCAGACCTTACGATGCTAGGCCTGGGCGTCCTGATACCAATCGGCGTGGTCATGCGCGCGTTCCCGTTCATACGGGGGATAGGCGGCACGCTGATAGCCATAGGAATAGGCGTCTCGATAGTATATCCTGCGGTGCTGGTAATAGTCAACCAGAGCATGATTAACGCACTCTCCGTCAACGGCTATGGCGGTGCGACAAACGGCTGTAACGCCAACTTCCTCTGCATAGTCATAAGCTTCCTCAATACCGTGTCGCCGTTCGGCATCCCGGCCGCACTGACCGCGTTCGCGTGCACAGAAGCGCTCTACCCGTGCCTCAACTACATCAATATTGCCAACTTCAGCCTGATGACCTACTTCGTGCTCTTTGTGGTGGACATAATCATAGTCTACCCTGTGATGGACTATACTGCAAAGCTGCTCGGCAACCCTGCCGGTGTGAAGCTGCAGATAGGCGGCAAATTCAAAGTGTAGCATATGATAAACAACCAGCGGCTGGTAGTCCTGCTCGCATTCGTGCTAGTGGTGCTGCCGGTGCTCGGCGCCATCCTGGCCACGGGCACGCTAAACGCGCTTCCGCCCCCTGGGGCCAGCACGACTACGCGTACGGTGACCACTGTCACGACGATAAGCATCGGTGCAACGTGCGGCAACCAGCCTACAGGCTCTGGTTGCGGATATGGGTTGTGCCAGGGCGGTTACACCTGCACCCAAGAGCGCAATCCGCCGGACAGGCTGTGCTCGGGCGGGGTGTGGTACGCCTGTTTACCGAACACCGTGTCCACCGTGACAACCATCACGGTGATACCTCCCCTGCAGGCTTATCAGCCATATCCCAGCCCTGCAGCGCTCGACTCCGGACAGAGCATCGTAATGACGGCAGCCCCTGGCGGCGGAAGAACCCCGTATAGTTACCAATGGTTCGAGGCCTCCGGCTCTGCGCCGTCGGCCGCATGCGGGCAGAGCGGCTGGACGTTGGAACCGGGGCAGACGAGATCCACTTTCTCCTTTACCAGCCCTCCAAATCTTGGCAGCCCGCTCACAGATTACGTCTGTTATGCCCTGAGAGACAGCAGCGGACAGAACGCTGCCTCCCCAGCCGCGCAGTTGCCTATCAGCCAGGACCCGCAGGCGGGAGCGATCATACCTGCAACAAACATGGTAGACTTGGGTCAGATAAACGCCATAGTGGAGGCACAGCCTCAGCTCGGCACTACGCCATACCGCTATCAGTGGACATATGATGCATTCACGGGCACTCCACCGACAAGCTGCGGCACTGTGACTAGTCCGGTGCCGAGCTCCAATGCACAGAGCATATCTGTATCACCGCCGTCCAACACGGCGTACTGCTACACCCTTGGCGACTCGTCTATAGGCACGCCGGCGGCAACCGCGGTCTCGAACGTCCCATCCTTGGTGATGGTCAACCCCGCATTGGTCGCCGGAGCGATAACTCCTAGCGGCCCGACGATCGACGCTCCGGGAAGCGTGACTCTGCAGTCCGATGCTTATGGTGGCACACCGCCATACAGTTACCAATGGTACCTTGGCTCTGAACCATCCGGCACGCCACGGTGCATCAACGACCCAGGAGATGCAATACCCGGGGCGACGAACGTGGACTTTGTGGCTTCTCCGCCGTCCAACGCAATCTACTGCTACGCCGTGACAGACTCGCTTGGCGTGGTGCAGCTGTCGCCGCCTGACTTTGTCACGGTCGTGCCAAGATACGTTGCGCCTACGCAGAACTCGTGCGGCTACGCTGCGAGCGGAGGCCCCGGCGGCAACTATGTCAACGCGAACAACTGGATAGCCATAAACTACGTAGTCGTGCTAGTGACGATAATGATTGCGGGCCTGCTGTATGCCATATCGGGCATCATGCCGACCAGCACCAGAGAGAAGCTGAGGGGCGCGGCGAGATACGAGGCGATACAGGGAGTCGTCAGCGTGCTCATAATAATGATACTCATCCTCTTCGCCTCCACGGTGTGCTATGCCGGGGAGACGATGGCGTCGCAGATAACCGGAGGCGGGGCTGCGTTCACGTCCAACCTCAACTACCAGGGGCCTTTCCAGTACGCCGAGAACTATCTCGCGTCGCTGCTCTACCAGAAGGGACTCACCATAAGCACCAATCTCTACAGCACTGCGGTCGACTACTCCATCAACGCTGACGTCATCGAGCTTGGAGGCACTACGATAACCAACATCCTCCAGAGCAGCTTCAAGCCCCTCGCCTTCGGGCCCGTCGAGGTCGAGATATTACCGAGCTTCCAGATAGGGCTGATATACCTCAGCTACAGCACCCTCTTCGTAGACCTTTACGGCACGCTTACGGTGCTTACGTTCGGAGGGCTGTTCATGCTCTGGCTGCTCCTCTTCTTTATCTACTCGATATCGCTTACGCTGGTCGTGCCCATCGCGATAATCGCGCGCTCGTTCGGCTTCGTCGGGCCGAAGCTCAGGGAGGCATCCGAGCAGCTGCTCGCGATAGCCATAGCATTCTATTTCATACTGCCGATAATGATATCGTTCAACAGCTACGCTGTCGGCTGGATGTATGCGAACAACAACCCCGCGTTCGTCTGCGCCAACGGCGCATGCAACCCCCTGAACTCGCTGACCCCATCATCGCTGTTCACGCAGGGCACGGTGAACACTGGCGGGTTCTTCGACATCGGTCTTCCGCTCAACCTCATCAACCTGGGCAGCGGCGGGATGTCGTGGGCGAACCTGAACACCCTGCTCGCCGCACCCACGGCTGCGCAGAACTTCGCTGCGGTGATAGCGGAGTACATGTTCGAGGGGGTGGTGCTCCTTGCGCTCGACTTTGCGGTGACGCTCGGCTTCGCGGTGGGCCTAGCGAAAGGATTAAATGCGATAAGCGGACTGATAAGTAGCGGTCCGGTGTGGGGTGGATGAATGAATAGGCTTATCACTTCGCTCGCGCTGCTCTTCTTCGCAGCCGCGCTTGTCGGCAGCGTCAGCGCGCAGACCGCGATAACAGACCTGCAGGCATGGGTGCCTGCGATAATGGCGGCTGTCGCTTTAGGCATACTGCTGGCTGGAGTGTACTACATGATGGGAGTGGTACTCAACAGCAAGAAGGTGAAGTCGGCTGCGATCGCCGAGTTCGGCCAGGTCTTCACCACAGTCCTCGCTGTGATGATAATCATCTCCGTGCTCTACATGTACGCGGGAATGTCCCAGGACCTGATACCGCAGGCGACCCTTAACGGGTTCTGCAACGGCTTTGGCAGCGATACGAACCCGCTCAGCGCCCTCGTGATCATATACGGGCAGCCGACTAGTACGATATGTTCCCAGTATTCCGGCGGCGGAGTGAACTACGGCCTTGATGCCAGTTATATCATAACGGCGAACCTGCTACAGCAGGATGCGGCCAACCTGAACGCGATGTACGTATTCCAGAGCTACCTCGGCTTCCTCGAGAAATTTACCCCGCAGGTCGGGGTGTGTGCGCCGTTCGACTGCCAGTCCTTCCCAGAGCTGAGGGTCTTCAGTCTCCAGATAACCGATGCACCGCTGGCAGGATACGCGCTTCTCAGGAACGTCGCCAGGCCACTGGAGGGAGAGGCGATAGTATCGTACTACTCACTCACCCTGCAGCTGATAGTTATCCTGCTCATAATCAACGCGTGGCCGTGGATAATAGCTGCTGGACTCATACTCCGGGTCACCATCTTCGGGAGAAGGGTCGGCGGCTTACTGATAGGGATCGCGGTTGCCGCGATAATCATACTGCCGCTGATGATGACGCTGGAGTACACGACGCTTACTAGCGGGACCGTAGCGCCGATCGGGCTCGGCAGCCAGACCCTGCCAAACCCGGCTGCTAACGGACCTGGTAGCGACATCCCAGCGCCCGACAGGGTGAACTTTTACTCGTTCCCCAACGCACAGAAGATCATAAGCGACGACGGCTGCTGGCCTTACGGCGGCAGCGTGCCTCTGATGGAGCTGAACTACGCCGCGTTCTACCTGATACCGGGCACCGGAATATACTCCACACTCACCACATTCTTCGGGGGTTTCATAGGTTCGGAGCCGCAGCTGCCGGCCTTCGTGGGCAACGGATGCAACTCGCCAGCTGCGATTAACACGCTGCTCAACCTGGTGAACGTTTACGGGATAATGATGGTCAGCTGCTTCCTGCTGCCGATACTCAACGTGCTCATAACGCTCTCCGCCGCGAAGGGCCTGTCCAGCCTGCTCGGAGGGGACACAGAGATGGCCGGGCTGGGGAAACTGGTGTGACATGAACAACGTCAAGATATTGCTGGCTGTAATCGCGCTGTTCGCGCTGACCAGCGCAGCCAATGCGCAGGTGCTGGACTGCCAGCTGCTCTACTCGAGCGGAGACACCGCATTCAACACGCAGTTCAACCCGAGCATAAGCGGCGGCACTGGAGTGTACCTCGGGATACTCGACTACTCGCTGGTCGTGATAATTGCGGTGCTGATAATCCTTGGAATGGTGTACGCGATAGGCTACGCGTTCAGGATAGACAAGCTCATAGCATTCTGCAGGACAGAGTCGCTCGAGCAGGTGCTGAACATCGTCCTGATAGTGTTCCTTGTCGGGAGCATAGCCGCCGTGGACAGCGGGGTCGCGTTCATCACTAGCATAGGGGTCGCAGGGCTACAGAACTCAAACATACCCAATGCGAACATCAATGGCAACACAAACATAAATGGGGCGACGGACCTCTACACTGCGCTGTGCAACAACCTGCAGAGCGATGTGGTCGGGCTGTTCATCGACTCGGCTACACTGACGCTGCACATCACCATAATCAACCTGCTCATAGGCTTCAAGGTGAGCATGGACCCGATGGGCCAGGGCATAATACCCTTCACACCTGGCTTCGAGTTCGATCCCTACAGGGGACTCTGGCCGGCCTACATTAGCGTGAACACGATGGTGGGCGTCATCGACACGGTCATGGCCCTCGAGGTTGGCATAGCGGTGCTGCTGACTGTCATATTCTTCCTATTCCCTCTCTTCCTGTACCTTGGCATATTGTTCCGCTCGTTCCCGTGGACGCGCGCGGCGGGTGGCGCGTTCATAGCGCTGTTCATATCGTTCTATGTGGTCTTCCCAGCGATACTGTACCCGTTCACCATCTTCCAGCTGCCGACATGCGGGAACATATCCCTGCCCCTTGGACTCAGCAACACGAGCGTCTGCAACCCGCAGAGCATCTGGAACAGCATATCCAGCGGGGGGATAAACCTGCTCACCAACTTCGTCTCGCTGCTCGGACCTGCGTTCAACGGAGGAGCCACGTTTGTCGGGCTCGTGTACATAACTGTCAATGAGATAACGCCGCCAATACTGAAGCTGTCTGGCGTCGCGATAGCATTTATAATATCGATGGATATGATGGAACTGCTTGGAGACCTGCTGGGCGCGCCGTCACTTCAGAGGAAGGGGCTCCTGCAGAAGGTGATATGACATGACCGGAAGCCTGTACTACCTGCTTTTCAATGGCTGTGGCAGCGTCAGCGGCTTCATCTCGTCGCCTTACACCACCTGGTTTCCTGTGGTCATGGCAGCGGCGCTGCTTGTGACAGGAGTCATCGGGGCGATATTCGCGCTGGCTCCGCTCGCAGGCAGGTCCGACCTGAGGACGTGGTGCAGGATCAAGTTCTTCGACACGATATTCTCGATCGTACTGATAGTCGCGTTCGCTGCGCTTGCCACAACGATATGCACGATAAACCCAGAGCCGATCCTGCAGAACGTCGGCCTTGTGAGCAATGTCTATGGGACAGGGGGCACGGTGCTTGGCCCGGTGAACCAGTGCACCAGCCAGAATACGTTCAACGGGCTGGCGCTGTGCGACATAAGCGAGGTCACAGACTCGGCACAGGACATAAACAATGCCATCTTCGGGCTCACCCTGGCGTTCTCCATAACGCCTTCGGCAACTTTCAAGATAGGGGCGTCGCCTAACGTGGGCATAGAGTTCGGCGGCATATCGCTCTCGCCACTCTCGATAGAGAACTTCGCCAGCCTGGCGATAAACGCCACGTACGCACTGATACTGCTCAATTACGTGCAGACATTCCTGCTCGCGGTCGCGCCGCTCATCTTTGCGGTCTTCATGGCCATCGGACTTATAGCCAGGGTCTTCGGGGTGACGCGCTCGTTTGGCGGGGCGATGATAGCCTTTGCCATAGGCATAGGCATAATATATCCCCTGCTGGCGGTGACCACATACGGCTTCATAGATTACACCATAGCCCAGACGCGGACGGTCTTCGACAACACTATCTACGGCACAGGCTTCTTCGGCTCGGTGGTGGTGCTATTCCTCGACTTCATCTTCCAGCCGTTGCCGAGCGTCTTCGGGCAGATGCCTTGGCTGACGGATTTCGTACTGTTCATTGGCTCGGTCTACGTCGCGCTCACGTTTATAGCATTCCTCAACCTGATGATACTCGATGCGTTCATAGTTGACTTCTCGCAGGCGATAGGCGAGAGGATGGACTTCCTGTCGCTGCTTGGTAGCGTGATATGATATGACGATGCTGAAAACGGTTGTTGCCCTGCTCGCTGTTGCAGCGCTGGTCTGCACGAACGGAGCAGCGCCGTCATTGCTGGGCCTCCAGATATACCTCAACCAGCCGTGCGCATCGGCTAGCGTGATAAACGCCGCCGCATCGTGGTACTGCCAGAATATATACCCAGCAGTGACGAGCAACTGGGCGCAGTGGTCTCCCTTCGCTTACGTGGCGATACTGTTCTCCTTCATGATAGCTACGGTGATATTCATCGCGGGAATAGTGCTGCGCAACGAGAAGGTGCGCATTTTCGGGGTAGGCGAGTTCTACGAGGCGCTCGCGACCACGATCATAGTCGCACTGTTCCTGTTCATCACATCCGTGTTCTTCGGACTTATACCGGGGCTCTTCGTCCCGATAAACCCATACAACACGTCGCTCACGCTGATGAACAATACCATAGGGACGACGGGCGGCCTCATAACGAACCTGTTCTTCGCGCAGAACCTGCCGGCATACTACTCGTCGTTCCAGCTGACAGTGTGCGGCGATGTCGCCACCCTGGGCTACGATGCATGCCAGACGATACCGCAGATATACGCCGCGCCGCTGATGTTCCTGTTCGTGCTGCCCACCACGGCAGTCACCCTGCTCCTGATGGACGGGCTGCTCATACTCACGTCGGAGTTTTACATGATCCTGTTCTTCATGTACGCAGCCCTGCCCATCTTCCTCATACCCGGCATACTATTCAGGTCGTTCCTACCGACAAGGACAGTTGGAGGCATGCTAATCGCCATGGCGATAGGCTTCTACATGATAATGCCGCTCATCTTCGGCATTGCGTTCGAGCTCAATAGCGGTGGAACGAATACATGCCTAAACCAAGTCTCGAACAACGTGGTGCAGCAGAGCCAGGGAGGCAACTCGCAGAGCAACGCGGTCAGCCCGACGAGTCCGCTCGTCTCTGACCTCAGCCAGCTGCAGGGAGGGTGCATGAGCCAGTTCTGGCTGATGATAATATTTTACCCCGCACTGATACTCGGGGTCACATACGCCTCGATACTGACCATCGCGGAGTTCATAGGAGGCATGTCGTCGTCTTCGGGCAGGCTCAGGGCGCTGATATGACCCGATAGCATCTGCTTTAAATGCTTTTTCTACTTATAACAATACGCTTGGCTTATCGCAGATGGTCTTGATGGGGAATCAGATGGCAATATCACAGAATATACTGTTCGCTTCTTTCCTTGTGGTCGCTTTCGGCATCATAGCCATCAACATAGTGGTGCCGCTCCCTGCGGCAGTCCAGATATTCCTTCTTGTAATAGCACTCGCGGCAGACGTCGTGGCGTTTTCCACCAGATATTATGCATACATGTTCGGACCTTTCTTCAAGATGAAGAACGGCAAAGTCACGCTCAACGACTCCGAGGCATTCACCCTGTCCCCTTCGGGCAACGCCATAATAGTGAGGGAAGGAGAGGGAGTGTGGGCAACGAGTTATATACGGGTGCCCGTGTACAAGTCGGGCACAGAGATGAGCCCGGAGGAGAAGGTCGACTTTTCGTCGCTCTTCAGCAGGGTCGTTACGCTTAGCAAGGACCCGTTCAGGATCGCGACGCAGCTTTCCGTAATCAACAAGGATGACTACCTCAACCGAATAAGGGACAAGATGAACGCTGCCGAAGAGAGGTACCAGCGCATTGTCGGCGACCAGGCTGCCAAGAAACCGGCAGTGGAGCGGGTCAAGGGAGAGGTGACCATGTGGCACAACCTCTTTGACAATGTCACAAAGGCGCAGTCGAACGCACTCTCGACTTATGTGATGGTAAGCGCTTACGGCGGCAGCGAGGACGAGGCGGTCAACATAGTGCTCAGGAAGGCGGACGAGCTTGCATCGGGCATAGGGGCGATATTCGGAGTAGCACCAACAATGGTGCAGGGGACGGACATGCTCGCGTTCGTGGAGCCCGAGTACATAATACCTGTCGGCACAGTGAGCGAGCAGATACGGCAGAAGACTGTTGGTAGCGGCATATAGGTGTAGACGTGGACGAAGAATCGATAATGTACCTGTCCATTACGAGCATGTTGGTACTGATAGTCATATTCACCTCATCTAGCTACGGCAGCTTTAAGGATATAGCCATCGCTCTCGCCGGGATCGCCCTGGCAGCGATACTTGCGATAGAATATGTGGACTACCTCATATTTCCAGCGATGACCGGGCTCCTCAACATAAAGATGATTCCGGCGAAGAACTATACGATAAACAAGAGCCAGAACGCGCTGCTGAAGAATGTAAGCGGAATATACTATGCGACAGGCTATGTGACGGCGAACATTTACAAGTACGTCTTCGAGGCGGAGATAATGCAGGAGAATGAGGAGCAGAGGCTCGCGGATGCACCAGACATCTGGGAGAGGATGGTGATGAGCGTGCGCTTCCCGTTCAAGTTCCACCTGATATCGATGTCGCAGGACGTACAGTCCTTCCGGGACGAGCTTGAAGGCAAGCGCGGCTTCCTTGAGTTCCAACTGGGCAAGGAGATGTCGAGCGGAAAACCCAGCCAGATGGCGATACAGGACCTCCAGAGAAGAATCAATATCCTGCAGACCAGAATAGACCGGATATCTGCCGGGGAGAGACCGGTCAACGCGCTCATGTACATAGAGACGGTGGCAGTGGGAGTCAGCGAAAAGGAGGCGCTGGACAACCTTTCGAGTCAGATAGCGCAGATCCAGACCACGTTCAACGCGTTCGACCTGAGCACGACAAGGGTCGTCGGACGTGAGATGTATGAGCTGTTCACGTTGAACTACAGGCTCGAGCCTAAGGGTAGGCTCGGCAAGGTGTTTAACACGCAGAAGTGAAGAGTATTTAACAATCGAGATGGATGTATAATCATGAGCCTCGTAAAGATCCAGAACATAATGTCAAACGAGTTGGCGAAGAGGGTGTTCCTCACACGGCCCCCGGAGCCGCCGCCGGAGTTCCTGCTCAACGACCCCACCGACTCGATAATGATAGGCATAACCAAGAGGTTCGGCGTGCCTTTCACGTGGACGTTCTCCGGGCTGACGAACCCGCACATTGCGATAGTCGGAATATCTGGAGCTGGAAAGTCGTTCCTGGTCAAGACGTTTCTGATCCGCGCCAGCTACATCTGGAACACCAACGCCATAATAATAGACTGGGCAGGAGAATACAGAGACTGGGTGAAGCAGAGTGGCGGCACTGTCGTCGCGTTGGCGAAGGGGGATTATCTCAATGTCATGGACCTTTCCGGAATGAAGCCGTTAGACAGGGCGAAGCAGATACTGACATCACTGGAGATACTCACGGACATATCAGACTACCCAGAACAGAAGAGGCTCACCATAGAGGCGATCGAACAGACGTATCTGAACCATGGCTTCAACCTTGCAGCTGTCCCCGACCCAAAGAGAGAGGCACCGACGCTCAAGGATGTCATCACGCTCCTGGAGGAGAAGGTCCAGGAGGGGACTTACGAGTATCCTGCAGAACTGGAGAACGCGGTTTACAGGCTGAGACAGTTCGCCAGGGAGGGGGAGGACTACTTCGCAAGGAAGTCGTCGATAGACCTGGGCAAACTTGCGTCATCGGGTCTGGTCGACCTTGACCTGTCCGCCCTGCCGGACGAGAAGTTCCGGGCACTCGCGGCCCTGTTCGTGCTGCAGTCGCTGAAGGAGAAGATGAGGATGGAGGGCTGGAGTGCATCGAAGGGGCTCAAGGCCATAGTCGTGCTCGACGAGGCGTGGAAGATAGCTAATGACGAGAGGAGCGACGCCATCATGATAGTCAGGGAGGGAAGGAAGTACCAGTTCGGGCTCATCGTGGCGTCGCAGAACCCCACGGACATAAACGAGGCGATATTCTCGAACGTCGGCACGACCATAATGCTAAGGGTGAAGTTCGAGAAGTTCATGAATTATCTGCAGAGCTCGATAAACTTCTCAGACTTCATACGAAAGGAGATAAGCAGGTTCGGGGTCGGGCAGGCTGCCGTGGAGATGTCGTTCCAGACGAGCGTGCAGTTCCCGGAGACGTTCATCGTTGACAGGATAATAGGGGAGATACCTCTCGACGTTTATACGGTGACTGTAGGCGACCTGCTGAACCAGGATGAGCTCGGCGACGCGACCATACAGAAGGAGTATTACCTGGAGAAAATAGACCTGAATAACAAGTTCGTCGAGGCCAACATCGCATCGGACGTGGTGGAGAGGATATACAAGCAGCTCGGAGCCAGGAACAGGCTTGTCGACGCCAGGGGTATGGCACAGATCATGACCGGCGAGGGGTGCAGCAAGGACGCGGTGGTCGCCTTCTTCAGGAGCATGCACTTCCCAGACACGATAATAACCAGGATATTCATGTACTCCGGGGTGACCTGACCATGGGAGCGACATTTATAGTTAACAAGCTTGACCTCAAGAGGATGCTGTCAAACCTTGGACTGGGAGAGAGCTCTATCGAGGGGCTTCTGCTGCAGCTCGACAAGATGCACAGGCACGTCAACGCAGTCACA
The DNA here is from genome assembly GCA_021817125.1 of Microcaldota archaeon. Classification (GTDB taxonomy): domain Archaea; phylum Micrarchaeota; class Micrarchaeia; order Micrarchaeales; family CABMGC01; genus JAKAWC01. The sequence continues at coordinate 6,227 of JAKAWC010000003.1, read as the reverse complement.
TTCGCAGGACTGCTCACCAAGGCGGGGCTCAAGCAGCAGGACGTGACGAACGTGCTCAGGAGGATAGGCATAGACGACGTCACGATAACCGACCTGTTCAACACGCTCGATGAGGAGAAGATAAACAGCACTTTCGGAAAGATTGTGGAGCTTAGGATAGAGTAGATTGTATGGCTACATATTGTATAGTATGCGGAAACAGGAGGGACGGCCTTCCAGTAATGGGCGACCACGTCCTGGATGTGATACGCTGGTTCAAGACCAACGTGACCAAGAACGAACAGGGCAACAAACTGGTGGTGTGCAAGGATTGCTACCTGAAATATAAGAAGCAGCGCGGCAGATTTGAGACCAGGAGGATACTTTATGTCGGACTCGGATTGGTGTTCGCCATAGTCTCTCTCGTGGTATCGCCAAGGCTCGGAACACTCGTGGCCGCAGCTGCCCTTATAATCTTCCTGTACCTGCTCTCATTGCTCTCTTACATGCCAAGGCTCGACACCGGAAATAAGTCGATTCGCTCTCGGAAGTGATGGCAAAAGAATATATAGCTTAACAATCGAGTTATAACGAGGGATAATTGATGCCAGATGAACCTGCGGAGCTGGTCCCACGCGTCGAAGAGATCGCTTTCTCCGGACAATTGATCGGCACGCTCGAGGAGGTAAAGAAAAAGGTATCTGCCATGCCTTTCTATGCTGTCAAGATGGACACTGGCGAGCTGACAGTGGTACGCGTTGAGAGTAGGAACATCCACAAGAAACCGTACCTGTTCTACATAGTGGCATTCAAGTCCGATGGCATAAAGGTGACCTACTCCATAGCCCCGGACACGAGCGACAAGATGAGAAGAGCGTATGTGCTCAAGAGCGTCGCTGGAATACTCGCGATTGTCTCGGAGTCGTTCAGGATAGACGAAGAGAAGTTCTACCAGTACATAGACTCGGTAATAGACAATGTGCTGACATCGCTATCGCAGAACGCCAACCAGCTGTACAACAAGTACGACGCACTGCTCAACGATTACAGGGAGCTTAAGAGACTTGCCCTGGAGCTCTCCGCGGCGAATAGGAACCTCACGATACAGACCGCACAGCTGAGCGAGCAGAACAAGGCCATCGATTCCCAGCTCAAGACCCTGCAGACGTATTCCGACGACAGCCTGATGGCGATGATCGAGGACTGGGTCGAGGTCCACAACAACGCCATAGACATCAACGAGTTCGCACAGGCTTACAAGATACCTCCCCCAAGAGTTGAGCAGGTCCTCGACAAGATGGTGTCTATGGGCTACGTTGAGGTAAAGAGCTAGGCGTTTGGATGAGATACACCCTCCGAGTAAACAAGCGGTTCAAGTACGTAAAGGTAGTGAAGATAAACAAGAGAATCCATGACAACACCAACGCCCTGTCCAAAGCCGTGGCAAAATTCATCGACAAATACGTGGCAAAGAGGAAGACTGGCATTTAGCGCAGTAGAGGATCTGAAATGCAAAAGAAATATTTGCTGTTACTCGGCGTCATCGCGTTCGTCATTGCGATAGGTGTGCTTAGCCTTTATGTGAAGAGTGAGCTGCCCCATATCATAACGCCAGGCGCCGCAGCCCCCGGCGCGCTCGGGGCGTCCATCTCGCTGAAGCAGGACGGGTTCCTGACATACAGCAACGCGCAGAGCCTGGTCGAGTACGCGCTGATGGCGTACAATTTCAGCAACGGCACTTATGCGAATGTCTCGCTTACGGTCTACCAGGAGAAGCCAATAGTGAACATCTATCTGGTCAATGCGAGTCAGGCGTGCCTCAACTGTTTCCCATTCCCTACAGTTAGGACCGCCCTGCAGAATGCACTAACGGAGTACGGCCTGATAATCAACGTTACGAGCATGCAGACAGTACAGCTCAGCGGCCTGCAAGGGCTGCCGAGAGACTCGGTGATAGTCATGCCGACAGGTCTGTTACCGCTTGCAGTCACGCCAGGAGCGGCCGGGAGCACATTCACCATCGCCAACCTGCTGGCGAATGGAGATACGATTATATATGTGGGGCGCAACTTCAGCGACTCTGTCAGCTCGGCGGGGCAGATAACCATAAACTCTCCGCAGACGACCGCGGCGATCCAGGGCCTGGGTCTCACGCAGGGACAGATATCGGCGAAGAGCACATTTACCCCTGCCGGCATACCGCTCTTCTTTAACTCTTCAGCACGCACATTCGAGTTCGCCCAAGGTTCCTTGTACGGGCCAATACCCTATGCGACTGCAGGGAATGGGACCGTTGTGGCGTTTACGAACTATCCTACATCTGCCTGGAGCACCAGCGCCCAGATGGCCAGCGACATAGCGGCAGCAATAGACGCGCGCTTCTGGATGACGCCTATCGCATACGGGAGGTCGGTACTGAACTTCTCGATGGCGAAAAGATCGGGAGTATATGACGAGTTTACGGTGGGGCAGCCATTCCTTGGGAGCTCGCTGGGGAATGTTTACTCCCTGCTCAACGTAAAACTGCATAACGCTACAGGTTTTCTCGGAAAGAACATCGAGTTTTCCGCATCGTACCTGCCGAATGGCACTGTGGCCATTACGCCGCAGGTGGGCCAAACCCAGGCGGTCCCGATATCCCTTGAGGTCAACCTCCGAACTCCGACGCTGCAGTCTCCCCACATAGACATATACGACAGCAACTTCACGTACCTGGGCAGTATACCCGTCTCCTCGTTCAACAGCTCGGCAGGAATAGAAAAGATAGAGACGTTCTACCTGACCGGCGGCTACCATATCTTGATGCTGCGCGACTTTAACGACAGGTTCTACTCCGGGGCGCTATTCGACATAGCGAACACGACAATCACGCCACTCTACCTGAGCTTCAACAATGGCACGTTCGCGTTCCAGCTGACCAGCCTTGGCCTGCCCATAGGCAACACCAGCTACACGCTCAGCCTTAACGGGGAGTACCCCCAGCAGGGTACGATCACAGACGGCACAGTGGTTTATGACCTGCCAAAGGGATCTCTGGTAAGCTATGGTAACCAGCAGTTCACACTCGGCGTGTTCGGCTCAAATATCGTGGCTAACTACCCTTACCCCTCTCCATCATTCTACATACAGCCGATATACATAGAGTTCGCCATCGCAGCTGTCGTGATAATCCTGTTGAACATCATACTGCAGCCTCCGAACCGCGATGATTATTACATAGATGTCCCCACGCTGCCCCCGGTGAAGAAGACGCCGGTCAGCATCGGCGCGGATATCGTGCTTGGCGTGTTCGACAAGGTCAATTTCTATTACAGGTGGAGGTACATGCCTCTTACCGCTGAGGAAGTCAAGGCGGGGATAAGCAATAACGTCCGCGTCAACAATGTCCCGATTGCGATAACACTGCAGAACACCGTCAACGTCATGAGCGTCTTGGTTGCGAAGGGCATGCTCGTGACCTCGATGGATTACTATGCGCCGAAGAAGTGGATGGACGACTCGAAGCACGACATCGAATACCTGGTGGTCTTCAGGAAGCTCAGGGACTACTGCGTCTCCCATGCAACCTTATTCACTGACCTTGACACTAATGCCACCTGCGACATGCAGGTCACCAAGTCCGGGTCGCAGAGCCTTGTCTACATATACTCACGCGGCTCAAAGCTGAAGGAGATGAAAGTGACTGACGACTCACGGATATTCGTCGTCTTCATAAACGAGGAGGCGAGGCTGGCATTCATGGACCGGCTTTATGCATCCTACGGAGAGCAAGCCGAGGTGCTGAAGACAGGGATTGCTTACAGCTACATCAGGCTTATCGATGCGGAGCACCTTGACCAGCTAATCGTCTGACTCGCTGTCGACCTTCTGGACCCCTTTGTCGTCGCTTTCATCCAGCGCGGGAGGGGCTTCGAACAGTTTCTTGTACTTTCCCTCTATGAGCGCCTTGAGCTTTACCTCAATCGCCTCTTTCTTCTCTCCGGTTATCTCGCTCAGGTCAGCCGATAGCTGGTCGACATATCGCATTATGGTCTTGTACCTGGTCTCCTGTATGGATCTCGACTTCATGCCGTGCAGGTAACGCTGCAGATTCCTGCCGGCCTCCTGGACCGCGAGTTTTATCTCCTCTATTATCTCATCCTCCTGCGAGATGGCCTGCTTGCCAACCCCGGAGTACGGAATGTAAACTGACGAGACGTTCACCATGACACTTACAGGCTCCTCATCGAACTTCTGGATGGCGTACCTCTTCCAATCTATGTTCTTCACCGCCTCGGTGATTGCACACACCGAGCTGTCGAACAGGAGAGGGACCTTATTCCCGAACCGGAGTATGTTTCCCTCTACGAACTGACCGCTTGATTTGCCGGCCGAGCCGCCGTATGCGATTCCCGCTTCGACCACGAATGGTATCCCGCCGCGGAAGACGCGCGGCTTCCGTTCGACTACGCTCAGGAAAGTTGGACTGAGTATGTTCTTTATCGCCGCCTCTATCTGCTTCTCGCCGATTGTCGACATCGAATCCAAGTCGGGCGCTATCCACTTGATCTGCTTGATCGCCTTCACTATCTTCTCAGCCTCGTCCCAGGTGAGCTCTGCGGGATTCTTGTCAAAGTTTACGTCCGGGGCAGCTGTCCTCAGCTCATCTATCTTGTTCTGGGTGACTCTTGAGAAGGTGTCTATCATGAAAGAGGAGACTTTCCTGCTCACAGTGGACTTGTGCGCGAACTCCACAAGGTCGTTCGTGTTTATTCCGAGAGGGTGGGGCTTGATCTGGCGCGGACGCTTTGGCATCTCTGCGGCAGACCTTGGGAATATCGATTCTTGCCCATCCGGCGCGAGCAGGCGTATGCTGCAATGCGGGTTCGAGAGCGCCGTCCTTCGCAGATACTCTAGCACCCCGTGGTCGCTCTGCTCATATTTAACCTCGCCGAACTCTCCGGTTATCTCGACGCCCCTGAAATCGGCATCGATCTTCAGGACGTTCGTCAATAGCGGCTTGTTGGACTTGATGTCTATGGTTATGTCGCACTCGAACGCCTGCTTGCCGGTGCTGGACCTCACGTGTATCGGCTTGCCTGTCGTTATCTTCGCGAAGAGAGTGCATCCTGCAGCGCCGATTCCCTGTTGCCCTCTCTGCTGCATGTATCGATGGAACTTGGTGCCGGACAGGACCGATGCGAGTGCCTTCCCCACGTGTGTCTGAGGTATGCCTGGGCCGTTGTCGCTGACCTTTATCGAGTATTTGTTCTCCCCGATCTCCTTCAGCTCCACATTTAGGTCTGGCAGTATGCCTGCCTCTTCGCACGCATCGAGGCCGTTCGTCACGTACTCGTGGATTATGGTTGTGAGTGACCTTACCTTGCCGGCGTAGCCCAGCATCTGGCTGTTCTTCCTGAAGAACTCTGATATCGAGTGCTCCTTAAACTCCTTAAATATCTCGTCCGCTACGCTTGTCGCTGCCATCTACCTCAACGCCCCTCTCAGCCTTCGCCTTGCGCCTTCCATTACCCTGTAAGCCTTTTTATGGGTTCCTCCATCAAGAAGTACCTGGAGTGCCGCTTCTGCTACCTTCATCTGCTCCAATGTGCCGATTATGCTCACGGAATTGCCAAAGATGGAAACGTCGGTTCCGCTGACAGTCTCTATGTACTCTTTGGTCTTCCCCTCGCGGCCTATTATCCTGGCTTCCACACGATGGATCTGATCCTTGGTCTTAAAGAACTGCTTCAGGTCTATCGACTTGAAGAAATACTCGTCCTGAAGCAGCTTGTATGCCTTCTGCAGGTCGAAGCCCCTGCCAAACGCCTGGATCACTGTCTTGGCAGTGTATTCATCGAACGGGTCCCCGTCTAGCACTACCTGATTCTCATCCTCGACACTGACGCCGCACTTCAGTCTCTTCTTTAGGTCGGCGACGAGCTTCTTGTCCTCTAGCAGTATCTTTGACCTCTTATGGGGTATTAGTATCTGTTCCATGGTACCGCGGGCGAAAATCCGTTACTGGTCATATGGACTTTCGCTTAAAGTCTTATATATCTTTTCATCAAATTAAGTCTATATCGACTGCATATCGGCGGATATGCCCTATTTTTGTGGAATCGAGGCGGGTCCACTAATTCGGGATTGGGACATAAGTCAAATATTATCGTTTTAGTATAATTACGTACGCTCGTCTACCGATATATTTTCTATTTGAGTCAACTTTGGCAGAATTGCCGAACGGTGTAACTATCCTTTCATAAAAG
>JAKAWC010000021.1 GCA_021817125.1 Microcaldota archaeon | reverse complement strand
GCAGTAGTTGTCTACCCTCGCGCCGGCGTCTATGAGTATGAAGTCCCCTGCCCTGAGCTTGGTGTGGTCTGGGGAGTGGTGGGGCTCTGCGGCATTCTTCCCGAAGCAGACGATCGTCTTGAACGACGGCTCCTCGGAGCCCAGCTTCGCGGATATGCTGTCGAACTCCGCTGAAAGGTCCCTCTCGGTCATGCCCTCCCTGAACGCCTTCATTATCTGGAGCATGGCCATCTTGGTGAGCCCTGCAGCCCTGCGCATCGCGTGTATCTCGTAATTGCTCTTGATGAGGCGCACGTCAGCGAAATCCCGCGAGACGTCAACCATCCTCTTCGGCTTTAGCGCCTTCTTGAGGTTCAGGTACCTCCTGTAAGGCAGCACGTTCTCGTCCACCCCGATGGTCTTTCCGCTAACGTGGACTTTCAGGGCGTCAAGCATCTCCTTTCCGCTGCCCGCACAGACTATCTCCATGCCCTCGACCCTCTGCTCGTTCGCCGTCTGGCACTCCAGCGCGGATGTAATGACGGTTATCTTGCCCCTCTCCGCGACCACAAAGCTGCCCTCGAACACGCCGCTCGTGAAGCCAGTCAGGTAAAGGAAGTTAGAGTCCCGGTGGGATGAGGGGTTGGCTATCAGCATGGCATCTAGGTCCTTCTTTCCCTCAAAGAGCCGGTGAAGGCGCTCCCCCAGTGTGTCGCTATCCATTGATAAACCTCTTCAAGATCCTGAGAAATCTCGGCTCGTTTACAAAGACATTTGTATAATCCTTTTTATTAAGCATGCTGTTCAATCCAGACCAGCGGACCGCAGAGCTCTCGTAGTTCTTCCGCACCCCGTCGTAGTCTGATGCGAACACAAAGAGCCAGTTCTCCCACTTCTGCCTGCGTCGCGCGTCAAAGAGTACGACCTTCCCCCTCGCACGCAGCTTGAGGTGTCCTCTGCCCAGGCCCACTTCCTCCTGTATCTCCCTGTAAGCAGTCTCAACAGGCTCCTCTCCCCGCTTGATTCCCCCGAACAGTATTGACCAGACTCCCGGGTTGCTGATGAAAAAGACGTTCCTCCGCCTGAGCAGAAGGACCTTCCTCTTGCAGATAATCACTGCTGCGATCCCGGGTCTGCTGACGGTCTTATACGTCCTTACATCGTCCATCCGACAACCGCTAAATACTTTTCAAGCAGAGATTAAAAAAGGAGGGGTAACAGTGGCCTACGGGAATGTCAGCACATCGATGAGCGTATACCGGAACATGCGCGACCCGAAGGTGCTGAAGCAGTACTACAGCTTTCGCACCATCAACATGATCAAGGACAACGAGGTGACAGGCGCATCGCCGCCCGACGTGTTCGTCGGGCGCATGGGATACCCGAACGTCTACATAGGCCCGCTTGTCCCGCCGAATATGTTCGAGGACACGTCCGTCATGGGCACTCCCGAGAACTGGGTCGGCAAGTCTATCCCCGAGATAGTGGAGTACAGGTCGCTGCTGGTCAGGGGAATGTATCGGACTAAGGTCAACAACGCAGGCAACGGCCGCATAGAGGAGCAGTTGCAGGAACTTGCTCTGGCTGACAAGTTCGCCAACGTGGACGCCAAGCTGAAGAGGCCTCCCTCTGCCGCGATGCACTTCGATGAGAACAGCCAGCCGTTCGGACCAAGCGCCCCGCTCGCAGACATGGCGCTAGGCAACACCCGTGCAAACCCGCAGGTCGAGAAGGCGTTCTTCGACACCGACCTCAGGGCGAGGGACGCAATAATCGAGCTCTACCGGAAGGGAGTCTTCGTATCAAAGATACAGAAGTCGCTCTCCGCCGGGCTCTTCGGCCTGGGTAGGAACAGGAAGCTTGTGCCGACGCGATGGTCGATAACCGCTGTGGACGACACGTTATCGAAGAAGAACCTCGAGACCGTGAAAGAGCTCAAGCCTCTCGACCAGATAGAGGTCTACTACAACGTCGCACTCGATAACAGGTGGGCCATACTCATGGTCCCCGGAGAGTGGAGCTACGAGTCGATGGAGGCATGGTATCCTAAAACCACCTGGAACATGGAGGGCACGGACGTTGAGATGGGAGCATCGTACGAGCCGTTCGAGGGAAGAAAAACGTATGCCGAGATAGGCGGCTGCTACTATGCCGCAAGGCTTGCCGTATCCGAGCTTCTCATGAAGAGGCAGGCTCAGGCAAAGGTCGTCATACTTCGAGAGGCCCACCCCGGCTACATCATGCCTGTCGGCGTCTGGAATGTCAGGGAACACGTCAGGGAGACGCTACGAAAGGAGCCCGCAGGCTTTCCAGATCTCAATTCTGCGCTTGGCTACATATCTACAAGACTTGACATACCACTTAAGGCCTGGATAAGGAACGGCAAGCTCCTGAAGAAGCTCCTATACCAGAAGACCCTATCCGCCAGCATGCAGTAGTCATACCCTGAATTGCTTGCGCAATTCGTCCACGCGCCTGCTGCGCCATGTTGACGATATGATTTCCCGGCTCGCGAGCGACGCCTTCAATCCTTTTATAGACTCAAGATCATCCGTAAACCTCGCATAGACCTCAATCTCGCGGTCGCGGAGAGCCCGCGTCGCTTCATCCTTTGCTGCATGGAACGCGTCGTTCGCTGCCACCATTCCATTCGCCCTCTCCGTTCTCAGGCCAACGAGTCTTTCCTCGTGTTGTACCTCTAGCGCCGTCCATTCTCTTGAAACGTCATCCCATTTCTGGTGGACCGCTTGGCGGACATCATCCCAGAGCGTTCTGCCATCCGTCGCCGGCAGTGTCTTGAAAGTCTCGCGGAAGAAAGTCAGGAACTCGGCATACGCCTTATTCAGTTCAACGTCGGCCAGGCTCATTGGAGTTGCAGTATGTACGACATTAGGCTCTGTTAGTGCGTTCATCACCTGCAATTCCTGCGCATACCTCTTCAGCAAAGCGCGCATCTCCCCAGAGATAGAGTGGCCTTCGGGCACCAGCATGAGCGGCCTTCCAGTCTTCAGGTCTATCTGCTGCTGGAAGCCGTCTTTCAAGTACTGCCGTTCCATTCTAAAATGGAATCTCTCCAGTCTAGATGCGGCTCTTGTAATCCGGTTCAACCTGTCAAATCTGGCGTTCAGCTTCTCATATCTCGGCGCCATAGAATTATCTAGTTCCGCGTGTCTGCTCTGGAATGTGGCATCAACTTCATCCAATGTCTCCTTCCTCAGGTCTTCTGCGTCTTTGAGTGCTTCGGTCATTTCTGATCTGTATGGGGACATCACAGCCTCAAAATTATGGTTTAACTGGTTCTGCCTGTCTGCAAGATGCCTACCTATCCCGCCAGTCATCTTGGCGGCCTCTGCATCGACCCTCTCTACGTGTGCAGCAAAAGCCCTCTTGCGGGCATTTACTTCATCTCTCCTCTGCGACCAGAGTGCAAACCTATCCTTTACTACCGTAGTCGATGTGGCAGGTCGCACTGTTGCAATAGGCATCGTCGTTACCGCATTCGCGCCTTGCGGCGTCTTGAGGACTGAACTCTGAGGGCTACTATTTCTTGGCATAGGATTCACTGGAACTATCTTTTAATATGAAGGATTATATACCTTTTTGCATCTTCCAGCTGACGCCGCCTAACGATGTCGGGGCAATGATTGCCCGCTTGCCTACTCTGTTTTCCTGCTCCTGCTTAGTTATTTAAACTTTCCACGAGATATAACTTTGTGATATTATGAACGCACTCAGGCAGGCAACAAGGGTCCTGTTGAACGCCATCGACAACAAAGTGCACTTCCGGATTGCATACGCGCACTGCGACATCCCCTGCGGAATATACGATCCGCACATGGCCCAGGTCGCTGCGCACACCGTGCTCAGGATGGACATGCTCATTGCGGATGTGATGAAGACAGGGGCAAGCACAGCCGATGACAGGAACAAGATGGTCCGGTACGTCGCCGTCAAGGAGCAGCATGCAGAGCTCTGCAAGCACGAGATACGGGTGCTATGGGGTGACTACTTCAAGCAGGAGCACGCGAAAGCGTTCCCCGAGCTGCACGGCCTGATCTGGGACACGCTGAAACTCGCATCGAAGGCGAAGCAGTCAACCAGCGTCGCCGATGCCGAGGCGCTTCTGATAAACACGCAGAAGATAGCGCAGCTCTTCTGGAAGACCAAGAATGTAGAGACGGTGCGCGTCAAGTCCTTCTATCCAACAGAGCATGAGATAGTCTATCCGAAGGTCTGATGGCTTAGACAATCAGGACCACTTTGCCGACGATATCACGCTTGGACACCGTCCCGAACGCCCTGCTGTCCTCGCTCTCCTGCACGTTGTCGCCCCTGACGAAGTAGGCGTCGCCAACGAGCTTCTCTATCCTCTTGACAATGCGGATGTCCTTCATCGGGTGCTGAAGCACAACGACGTCGCCCTCCTTGAGTGCGCTGTGGATGCTGCTGACAAGGAGAAAGTCATTCTCCTTTATCTTCGGCAACATGCTCCTGTCCTTGACCCTGAAGAACCCTATTGGAAAGACCATGTGATCACTTATTTTGCCAGCAGTCCGAGCTCCCTGGCGAATCGCTCGACCCAGTGCTCGGCGTCGCCGGTTATCCTGGCGAGCTCTCTCTGTTGCCTTGCCTTGTCATCACCTTCCAGGTCTGCCAGCAGCGGGATGGCTTTCTGAACATCACAGGTGAATCTCTCCCAGAACTTCTCGCCAAACACCCCCTCCCCCAGCAGCCTGTCGATCTCTCTCCGCGTGTTCGGTGACGTGTCGACGAGCAGTTTCTTGGCATCCTCAAGGCTGCGTCTCCGTGCGGCTATCAGCCCAGGCTCGACTGCAGCAAACGCCTTGCGGGCGGACTCGAACATCATTGCGAAATTCGCGCCGGCATATCTGGAACCGAACCGTGACTGGTCCGTCAGCCACCTGCCCAGTTTTTCCGGGCTCTCGAAAGCGCTAGTGCTGCGCATGGTGCAGAGAGTCTTGAATGTGTCCTCCCCGAAGTTCCTGTAGATCCAGCCTACCGACATCCCGTCTGCCAGTTCGTAAAGGTCTTTCTCCACGTTCTCCAGCCGCGTTACGATGTCTGCGTCGATGATCGCGACGGCTTTCGCCCTCAGACCCCTACGCCACTTATCGCCGTTCCAAAGGGCGTACAGCAAGCGCATCTGGTCAAATGCAAGTTCTGGCTGCTGTGCAAGGCGCAGATTGCCCTCCCTCGTCTCAACCTCCTCCCCGAACTCAGCCGCAAGCTCCCTGAATCTGCCAATCGCCGGTCCGGCGAGAAGCCCAAGTCGCAGTGGCACGCGCCCCCACACCGAGCGGTCGACCAGGCTCATCGGTGTCCGCCTGACCATCGCCTGCAGGGCGCGCTGTCTTGGGCTGGACTCTGCTTGCGGGATGGCAGGGAGCGTAAGCGGCAGCACGGCGGACTGCGCAGCAATCGTATTATCTGGTCTGATGTTTACCATAGAATCCAGAATCATATCTGCCTTTTGTGGTTTATAAGCCTATCGCCGAAAATCCACCTCTTCTAGAGGCGGGATGAAAGTGTAGTAAAGTATATTAACGTGAAGTCCGATACAAGATGCATAGAGTCCGCAAGGGCGTATAGATTTAGGATATACCCTGACGCCAAAAGGCGGGAGGAGATAGACAGGAGGCTGGTTCTTGTGCAGCGACTATATAACAAAGTACCTGAAAAGTCAAGAGGGGCGTACGGAAAGAACAGGGACTCGAAGATAAACAGGTCTACGCTGAACGGGTTCATGGGGGAGACGATAAACGGGAACGAAGACTTCCTCCTGCTCTATTCGCAGACGCGGCAGGATGTCACAAGCCTATCTTGGAGAGCGTATAACCTCCACAAGACAACGATTATAAACCTTGCCTAACATATCAATTACATTTACGGGTTTTACACATGAAACTAAGACCAGGCAGAGCCGTCAGGACGCTGAACAGCCAGGCGTGGGCCAGATACTCCGTCAAGAAGCCGAAGAAGAACTACATCCGAGCCAAGCCGCACACGGCATTGATAGTATTCAAGATGGGCGTCAAGAAGGACGACTACGACCTTACGCTCAGGCTCAATGTCGAGCAGGACCTACAGCTCAGGTCAAACGCAATCGAGTCTGCAAGGCAGGCTGCCAACAAGTATCTGGAAGAGAAGATACCTGGCAGCTACTACATGCGCATAGTCCCATTCCCGCACGCCGTGCTAAGAGAGAAGAAGATGGCGACTGGAGCAGGAGCAGACAGAATCTCGCAGGGAATGACGCTTTCATTCGGAAAGGCAGCTGCGATGGCAGCCAGGATCTACACCGGGCAGACCATATTCGAGCTCAATACGATGACGGAGAACAAGGAGTTCGCGAAGACAGCGCTCAAGAGGGCTGCATCTCACATGTCCGGCACGTACAAGATAGTCGCAGAGGAGAAGACTCCGATGCAGAAGGGAGAGGCAGCTTAATCCGCGTTCTATTCCTGAACTATTCTCCTGGGCTTGAACTCAGCGCCTCCACGCAGTGCGTAGAGAGTGCCAGACAAGAATATGAACTCGGCCTCTGCCGGCAGGAATATCCTATCAAAGCTGCTCCTGTTATCTATGCCTAAGCCGTTATCTTCAAGGGTCGCCATCGCGCCGATTGCAAGCGACTCCTCAATCGGTTCGTGCCCTTTCAGGCAGGCTCCCTCTGCAGCAGCGACCTGCCTACCCTCTGCTCAAGGAGGTGCTTCAGCTGCCCATGGGTCGTATAACCTACGCCCCTAAGCTCGTTTATGTCCTTGCAGTTTAGCCTCGCCATCTCGACCTTGAGCTCCATGATGATGTGCCTCAGGTAGTCTGCCACTCCCTTTGCTCCTCCCCTGCTCTGCGCCTTCAGGACAGGGTAAGCGAGTCCGCACGCGTCAGCGCCAAGGGCTATCGCCTTGGCGATATCCACGCCAGTCCTTATGCCCCCGGTCGCTGTCACAAAACCATCGAACGCCGACTTCACCTCCAGGAGCGAGCCCGCGGTAGGCAGCCCCCAGTCACGGTAGATGTCCATGCTTCTGGTGCCTCCTGCCCTGTACAGCTCTACGGCTATCCAGTTGGTGCCGCCGGCGCCTCCGGTGTCTATCCCTGCGACCTTCGTCTTGGCGAGCATCGCAGCGACCTCTTTCGATATCCCGTTGCCCACCTCCTTGACTATAACCTTCCTGTCGATGTTCTCCGCCACGTCGGATATCGCCTTGAGCGCGCCTTTGTACTTGATGTCCCCGCCCACCTGCGCAGCCTCTTGCCCCGGATTGGTGTGTATACAGAGGAAATCCGCATCCACCTTATCCAGCATCTCCTTTATCTGCTTCACGCTGTACACCATCGCGTGCGATGCGCCTATGTTCCCGAGGAGTATCACGTCTTTGTGTTCCTTCTTGACGTCATAGGTGTACGCAAGCTCGGGGTGCTCCATCATCGCCCTTTGGCTGCCCACGCCCATGGGGATGCCGACCTCGCTGACTCCTCCTGCGATATCCATGTTTATCTTCGCCACCTTGTCATGACCGCCGGTCATGCCCGACACGAATATCGGCGCCGCAATCTTCCTCCCGAGGAAATCGGTGTTCGTGTCTATCGTGTAGGCAAAATCGCCAGAGTGCGTTCCACCTTTCGGGATGAGTCTCACATCCTCGAACATGGTCGTCTTCTTCCTGAATTGCACGTCGGTTCCGAGTACCACCTTTACGTGCTCGACCTTCCTGGATGCCGTTCCAGGTATCAGCGCGGGTAGGCTCATCTAATCACCACCGCCGCCTTCCTCAGAGCGGCAAGGTCTCCAGAGTTGGTGAGGAACATCGCTATCCTGAGCTGTTCCTCTATCTCCTTTACGCGCACAAGGTCGTGCATCTTTACTATGCCGACCGTGCCCCCCATCCGGATCAGCTTGGCGAGGTTAAGGCCGTCAGCGACATGCATATGTTCTATCTTATCCGCGACGTAGTACATCTTCCTGTACTCCACGACGCCGAACTTATCCGCCTTCTTCACGTAGAATAGCGTATGGGTACCATCCAGCTTCACAGCCTCCTCCTCCGTGCTCACCTCTATGGCTATCGGAGCTACGCTAATCTTCCTGCCGTTGACGTTCAACTCCCTGGTCGTCTTTATCTCAGAGAGGTTCAGGTCAGGCAAGGCGCAGTGAATGAACCTGATGTTCCTCAGGTCATCTATCCTATCCATGAAAGACATACCTTTGAGTAAGGTTGAGGCTTAAATACGTTTCTGCTACTTACGTCTCCCCGTAGTTGGGTAAACCGCATCTATCGCGACCAGTGCAAGTATCGACGCAAATGGCAGCAGCTCCTGCACCGGCCCTGGCGGCAGGATTATGCTCAGAGCCATAGCGCAGAATAGTGTAGCGCTCATCTGCCACTTCCTCGATGCAGCAACCAGCAGTGCATAAGCTGGCAGGTAATAGTATCTGAAGAGAGTATGCGGATGCGTGTATCCGAACGCCGCTACGAAGACCGCAAACAGGAACGCGCCGAAGATGACGGCGAAGTTCTTCTTCCTCCGCTCGCCATAAAGCACGAATGCCACCATTGCAGCGAGCAGTGGCACAAGCCACGGGACCGCAGCGTCTATTTGCGGCAGGAAAGGTAACCATATGCTGTATATGTCACACCTGCACGACAGGTACATAACATCGCTTAAGTACTGCGCCGGCGCGGTCAAAAGAAACGGCGCAGATACCAACAGTAACAGCCCTGCGAAGACTGTCGCCATCTTCACATACGTTCCGATGCCATACTTCCTATAACTCAGGAGATATATCGGCAGCAAGAATATCGCTTCCTGCCTGAGCAGGACGGCTATGGCAAGGCATGCCACCGAGTACACCGGTCTTTCTTCATACAAGAGATACACTGCCAGGAGCACGAAGAGCAGCATAGGCTCTACGCTGAAAAGCAGCAATCCCTCATACAGCAATGCAAGCGGTGAGAATGCATAAGCGAGTCCGGCGGCGAGCGCCGCCCTCCTGCTCCCAGATACTCTCGCGACGATTGCATATATGATGACCGACGCGCCAGCGTCTGCCAGCACTATGGGCAGCGCCGCGCCAGTGTACCCCCCAATCACATAGAACGGATACAGCAGATATAAGAACAATGGCGTATACTGGTAGAAAAAGCCGCTATAAGGCATGAGCCCCGCGCTTAGCGCCTTAAGCCAGCTCAGATAAGTGCCAGCAAAGTCGCCAAAGTTCTCTATATATAAGTTGAACTGCAGTACCCCATGAACGCTGCCGTAATAAACCAGTGCAAGACGCATGGCTAAGGCGACAACAAACAGCATGACGATAAGCGACCTCTCCGAAACGCGATTCGGCGATAACTCCTTGCCAGCCACCCTAAAACCCTCTACGCTTTGTGCCACTTCACGCCTCCGGGCGTATCCTCGAGCGTTATATGGTGCTTCTGCCTCAGCACATCCCTTATCTCGTCCGCCTTCTTGAAGTCCTTCGCCTTCCTCGCAGCTTCCCTCGCGTCAACCAGCTTCTGAATATCCTCCTCAAGCGGGGCCTTATTAGCCGTCGCATGGTCGGCGAACCTTAGGCCCAGCACCTCATCGAAGTCGAGCATCGCCTTGATGACGGCCATCGCCTCTGCGCGGCTGAGCTTTCCGGATGCTGCGCGCTGGTTGGCCTCGTTTACCAGCGCATGCATATGTGCAAGCGCTTCTGGAGTGTTGATGTCATCGTCAAGGCTCTTGAAGAAAGCCTTCCTAGCCTCGCCGACCCTCTTCCTGAATTCCGGTGCATCCACGTTCTTCTTCGTGTTCTTCACCTCTGCCATGCGCCCGATAAATGCGTAGATGCCACCGAGCGTGTTCTCCGTGTTCTTCAGTGCCTCGAAAGTGAAGTTGAGCATCTGCCTGTAATGTCCGGACATGTAAAAGAGGCGCAGGGCGAGCGGATTGTGCCCCATGTCGATGATCTGCTGTACTGTGTAAACATTGCCTATCGACTTTGACATCTTCTGCCCGTTTACGACGAGGAATTCATGATGTACCCAGTAGTCGACGAACTTGTGGCCCGTGGCCGCCTCGCTCTGCGCAATCTCGTTGCTGTGGTGTATCGCGACGTGGTCAACCCCGCCGGTGTGGATGTCGAACTGCTCCCCGAGCGCGCCCATGCTCATAGCGCTGCACTCGATGTGCCAGCCGGGGAACCCCCTGCCCCACTTGCTGTCCCATATCATGTCCTTGCCTTCGGCGAACCGCCAGACTGCGAAGTCGGTTATGTTCTTTATTCCTTCGACCCGCTCCACCCTTGCGCCGGCCCTGAGCTGCTCGTTGAGTCTCTTGAAAGTGGAGCCCGTGAGCTCGCCATAGCTCCTGAACTTGGATGTGTCAAAGTACATCCCCGAACCTATCTTGTAAAGATATCCCCTAGCGTCCAGCTTCCCGATCAGCTCGAGCATCTCGCCTATGTGCTCCGATGCGAATAAGAACTTTGTCGGAGGGAGTATGTCAAGGCGCTCGGAGTCGTTCCTGAATATGTCGAAGTAGAACTCGGCGACCTGTTTCATCGTCTTCTGCTGCTTCTCCGCAGATACCCGCATCTTGTCGTCCGTGGTGTTTGCATCGCCAGCAAGGTGCCCGACATCGGTGACGTTCTCTATGTGCTCTACAGTATAGCCGTCGTGCATAAGCACGCGTTTGAGCACGTCATCCATGACGTACTTGCGCATGTTGCCTATATGCGGGTAATAATAAGCGGTTATGCCGCAGGTGTATAAGCCTACCTTATCATCATGAAGCGGCCTGAAGGCCTGTTTCTTCCTAGTGAGAGTGTTGTAAATCCTGAGCATGCAACCTACGCGTAAGGAGGCGCTTTAAAAGGCTATTAAGCTTTTGTGCCGTAGGTCCGAATATCGCAGCGCACCCCTTATAAGTGTCTCCCAAAAAGACCCCGGCAGGGGGCGACTCTCGATGAACTGAGAACCGATAGAACACATCCTTTGCAGGATGCAGTGACTGTATGAGTGCAGCGGAAGCCCACACCGTTTACTGGCGGGAGGATGTCACGGTTCCCCTCTAGTTCCTTTATGCTCTTTGCCGCATCGGTCACATGAAGTTCCTCTATCCTGCCTATAAATCGTTTGCCATCCCAATGCGCTCCCGCTCGGTAACCATATATACCTAACCTTAGTCTTTCTGTAACTGCACTAAACCTGCTTTCACAGTCATCACCGGTTGCGTATAATGTGACCACCGCGATTCTTATACCTCTCCGCCGCAAGGAAACAAGGTATAAATACCAGGTTTCCCAAGTATATCTGGCTCCTGTTGGTTTACATGCGAATACTATTGCAGTTCCCGGAAGGGCTCAAGCAGCATGCGTTAGCGTACGCCAAGACGCTGGAGTCCGCTGGGGACGAGGTCATAATATCCGCCTCGCCGACTTTCGGCGCATGCGATCTTGCGCTCGACGAGATGAAGAGTATAAAGGCGGACAAGCTCGTGCACTACGGCCACGCGGAGTTCCACCACGTTGACGCGAATGTCGAGTACGTCCATTTCAGCCTGGACGCAGACCTCTCGATACTGGATAAGAGCCTGGCGCATCTTCTTGCATATAAGAGGATAGGCCTGGTCACGACGATACAGCATATCCACCAGTTCGAGGCCATCAGGAGGTTCTACGAAGAGCACGGCAAGGAGGTAGTCGTAGGCAAGCCGCACGGCTTTGCAAAGAAGCCGGGGCAGATACTGGGCTGCGACGTCGGCAGTGCATCAAGGCTCGACAAGGAGGTAGATGCGTTCGTCTACTTCGGCGGAGGCATATTCCACCCACTCGGCGCAGTACTCCAGACCACAAAGCCATTCCTGGTCGTTGAGCCATTCAGGGGAAGCGTCGAGTTCCTCGACAATTACCGCGATATATATCGCAAGAAGTCCCGGGGTAAAGTGCTCTCCTCCCTGGGTGCGAAGAGGTTCGGGATAATGGTCTCCACGAAGAACGGGCAGCACAACCTGAACCTCGGCAGGCTCCTCAAGGCAAAGATAGAGAAGCAGGGTATGCAGGCAGGCATGCTCATCGCCAACACATTCGACTTCGACTCGCTCAACAACATGTTGGAGTTCGACGCATTCGTCAACACAGCATGCCCACGGATAGCCATAGACGACACAGACCGGCTTAGGAAGCCCCTGCTCAATGCCAACGAGCTGATGGAGGTGCTCTCGCTGAAGCAGGAAGATGCCAAGCCGGAGGCATAAACTTATCCTAAATAAGCCAGAAAGGCAACGCTAGCGCTGCATTGCGGAGAAATAAAAAGAATAAGTAAAATTAAAAGAAAGAATCCTGCTTTCAGGATACCTTCACAGACAATGTGGCGACCTGCGCTATTATCGAAGGCGCGCCGCCGCTTGTCGTAGAGTATTCAGACCAGATCGTACCTGTATAAGATTGCCCTATGGATCCGGTGAATACAGCTCCTGTAGCACTCGCACAGTTTATGGTAACCGGGGTAGACTGCCCGCTTATCAGGCTGTTGCCGGTGAATCCCTGCCATCCTGGCGAGCCATATGTCTGCGGGTTAGGTCCGCCAGTAGAAGCCTGGGTAGCAGTGCATGCGAGCCAAGTGTCGTACTGCTCTGATCCCGTGTTCTGCCCGTAGGTGAATGTAAGTGCACCTGCCGCTGTCAGGGTCGGGTTCGAGCACAGATATCCGGACTGTGCAATGCAGGCGGTCCCGAGGAGGTTGCCGCTTCCGAACACTCCCAGCGAGAAGAGTGCTCCCAGTACGACGGCGATAATCAGAATCGCCCATCCGTACGTCATCAGGTATTCCATCGCGCTTTGCGCTTTGGTTCTATAGGTTCTCATTCAACCACGTTAACATTTTGAGTTATAGACAATATGTAAGTATTTAAAGCTTGCTCTTCTCAGGGCGTTGCGCTGGGATCCTCCTAAACTCACTTTGGGGCAGGCGCAAGACGCTCGGAATAGCCATCTGTACGTCATCAGACTTAAATGTTCGATTCCTGTGTAAAGCATTAGCGCCGCAACAAGTAAGAGATGTTGCGGCGTAATGATGTTCGGTGTTAAAATGAACATAGTAGGAATTGACATGGGAAAATATAAGA
>JAKAWC010000020.1 GCA_021817125.1 Microcaldota archaeon | reverse complement strand
GCTCTTGAAAATGCAGAGGAGGGAGATGAAGGTCATTGATGTTGTTTACAACATCCACAGATACATCAATTATGTTGTATCTGTTTTTGTAGGATTTCTACAGAGCCCTTAGCTGGTCTAATGCCTTCGCAAGCCTGTGAAATCCCTTGAGTTTACGCATGAGGATGAAACAGGCACAAAAATCTATTCCTTGATATAGTTTCAACGCGGCTTGATGTCGTAAAATACTGCGAAGAGCTGGCTGCTGCCGCAAAGACCGCTGCCAGACCTGTAGCCGCAGCCCAAACGGGCAAAGGACGAAAGCAGGATTAAGGTATTTAAACAGGGAAAACGGATTCTTTTAGGAATAACATGGCACCATATTACAATAGTGGCTCCGTCACGCGTTATCGCGGAGGAGAACGGGGCGGCGCACCAGCTGTCGAGACAAAGTCAAAGTCATATTACCTGCCCCAGAACGGGGGCATAGGCCCGTACTTCATCGCTATCAGCAGCGACGTGAACTCGGTGAAGCTGTCTATTGCAGACAGCCTCGACGGCAACCCCCTAGTGACACTCGACTTTGGCAATTCAGCCGTGACCATCTTTGATAGGAGAGACAAGGCCATAGCCGTTGCAGAGGCAGACTTTTTCCAATTGCGTACGCAGATGGATGGCGAGGCCAAGAGCAGGGAGCAGAGGTCGTACCAGTTCGATTTGCTGCATGGCGCAATAAGTGGCGCGCGCTGCGCACCTGGACTAAGCGAGGCGCTCAACTCTCCGGAATCAGGAATACGAGCCACCGCCGAACAGATCATCAGGTTGCTGGAAAACGTAGTCAGATTGCTGGAGCAGCACAAGGAGTTCGCCAGGATCACCAAGGCAGGGCGAAGGGGAAAGAGGTAACATAATGGGGATAAGCCAGGCCGCGCTTGGCGGATGCCGCATGAAGGTGACGTCCAGCCCCGGACTTCAGAGCCCGTTTGCCGCGACGCTTAGGAGGATACACGATGCATCGCTGCCTGGCATGAGTCGGGAAGCTCTGCTCAACCTAAACCTTTCGTTCAATGCAAACCCCCGTTATAACGTGTTCTTCAAGGCATCAAGGCCTGGCTTCGAGATAGGCAAGCCAGAACTGGACCGGCTGACATTTGCATGGACCTTGGTGCCAAAATACTTCACGCAGCCGCTCGAACTTGTACAGGACAACGAGGGCAGGATCCTTGGCATCCGCATGGAGAAGGTCCGCGGCATAACGCTCGCAGAGGCGATTCTCAGGGGCAAGCTAAGAGGAGACGAGGCGAGAGACCTGCGCGAGGCGAGGTTCATGCTGAAGATACACGGGATAGCGCATGGAGACATACATATGTGGAACATCATGCAGGGCGAGGTGGGGTTGAAGCTCGTTGACGCAGACACGATAGAGGCTGCCCCAGGCTCCATGAGCCTCGATCTCAAGGAGATGGGGGATATCGCACGAATGGTCCAGGACCTGATAAGCGACGAGGAGAAGAAATCCCTATTCATGCTCATGCGGGGTGCTGTGAAGATGGCTTTCGACCAGCTACCTGATATCAGACCGGACCTGCGCCACGTGAGGGTGGCGGAAGAGGCATTGCAAAGGCTCCGAAGCTTGCAGCAGGACGACAGGGCCATGTGGGACAGGATGCTACGGGGCTTCATTGTAGATGGAAAATATTCTAAATACTTCTTCACCAGAGTGGTAGAATTGTGTGTTGTAGGTGAGGTCGAGCGCAGACGGTTGCCATGGTACTACCTTTCCCCAGACGCCGTGGAAGAGAGAGTGTATGGCGCACTGAACCGAGCGGCCCACTATAGGTCAGACCTCGTCAAAGTGGCTAGGAAGATGGCAAAGCCGCCTCTGGGTGACTGATGCCCTCCGGTGAGATGCATTTGTACACTTCCCCAACAAGAGTTATAAATGGCTAGAGACTCAATGCAAACGTGATGATATGAACGCGATAGGAACACAGAGCCCTGCGGCAATAAAGAGAGCACCAGAGGGCCACACCACAGTCATCGACTTCGGGACTACCCGGGTCAAGGTCTATCCTCCAGAGGAAGCGACAAGAGTGAAGATCGGATTCTCCATCGTTAGCGCGGACGGCGAGATTGTCATGCATGTGCCTCCGATGAAGGGAGGCGTTGTGACAGTGGACCTGTGGCCCGCTTCCTTTCCGTTAGCTCCTGTGACCAGCGGGTTAACGTTCAATACGGAGCAGTTGCAGCCTATGATTAAGATTGACAGCATGCTATCCTCAATGCTTCGTGAAAATCTAGAGTTGCAGGACGTGAGGGCGGTTTCCATATCCCTGCTGTGCCAGCTGAAGGCTGCGCTCGAGAAGGCCGCTGTCGACCTGACAATGCCTGGCGAGATGCGGAAAGCCTTAATGAAGGCGAACAGGCATGGCATGTCGATATGGATTGAAATGTCATCTTGGCCAGATGACGTCCGCAGGCAGAGGGAGGCGGAGGCGTACCGTGGAAGGGCTGCCACATGCGAAGATATGGCAAAGGACATGGCAAACTACACCGGGGAGATCCCGCACCAAGAAGGGGAAGAGACGGCGCTCTGATTACGCTGTGGCAGTAGAAATGGCATCTCTGCACTACCGGATGGCATGCAAAGCCTTAAAGCTTGAAAGTGCATACTAGTTGGTCGATAAGATGAGCGGCGAACAGGCAACGCCAACGCAGAAGACCGGATTCAGGATCATGCCGGTCCACGCGCTGACAATCATGATAATTATAGCAGCGGCTATTGGAGTGTTTTTTGTGACAACGAGCAACGCGACCCCGACAGTCGTCGCAAACGGCGACAACGTAAGCGTAATCTACACCGGTGCCTTCACCAACGGCACGGTCTTCGACTCTAACGTCGGCAAGCAGCCCCTTACCTTCATCGTGGGCAGCGGGCAGCTGATCAAAGGCTTTGACAGTGCAGTGATAGGGATGAAGCTTAACCAGACCAAGAACGTGACCATTCCTCCTGCTGAGGGGTACGGCATGGTCAATGAGAGCCTGATAGTCCCTGTCCCGCGGTCCCAATTCGGAAATCAGACCGTACATATCGGGATGGGAGTCACGTCACAGGGCGGACAGAGGGGGACGATAACTGCGATCAACGCCACAACGGTGACCGTGGACTTCAACTCGCCGCTTGCCGGGAAGACGCTTGTGTTTGAGATAAAGGTAGTCGCGATAAGCAGATAGGCGGTGCGATGTCGGCCAAAGGGATGCGTGCGGAATCGCCTCTGGTCGCCCATTGGAATGAGGAGACGCTTCGATGCCAACCATAACCCCCCACCTACAGTTCAACGGCAACGCAGAGGAAGCGATGCGATTCTATGTCTCGGTCTTCAAGAACTCAGAGATAGAGAACATCAACAGGGACGGGCCAGGCCCGAGGGCAAGGATGAACGGGGCGACGTTCCGGCTTGAGGGGCAGACCTTTTTCATATTCAACGGCGGACGGAGGTACGTGTTCACGCCGGCGATCTCTTTCTTTGTGTACTGCAAGACGCAGAAGGAGATTGACAGATTGTGGGATGCGCTCTCGGAGGGAGGGAAGAAGGGAAAGGCCGGCTGGCTGAAGGACAGGTACGGCGTGTCGTGGCAGATAGTCCCCACCGCACTGGACAGGATGCTGACCGGCAGTGACATAAAAAGGTCGAAGAGGGTCTGGAACGCCATGCTGAAGATGTCTAAGATAGAGATAACGGCTCTGAGAGCCGCGTATGCGCAGAAGAGGGGATGACCAGACAGGGACGCAGCCGGACATTTGCCGGACTGGAGAGCAGGTATTTAGATTTAACTATTCATGGTATAAATCAGGTATATAGATGGACGTATTAGGATCGACTATAAAGGTCTTGAACGGGGACAACAACGGCGTTTACAACGCATGCAGCTGTGTCGGAAACTGCAACAACCACAAGAAAAAGTAATCGTACCCGGCAGACTTGGTATTAAGGCTTCAAAGCCAAGTGCTTACGATAGCATATGCCGCATTAGTTACGGGTTAGTGATCTAGATGGCAGCAATTGTCGAGTCCCTCCCTCTCGATGGCATAGAGAAGGTCTATTATTACCCCAACATAAACGTATTCTCACACGACAGGAAGCCTGAGTACGAGGAGGCCTCCAACGGAGACTTCCGCGACGTCTTATGGCGACTGTATCTCTTCATGCGGAAGACGATGATGCTCAACCGCTCCAGGGACAGCTTATACTCGCTGGTCATAGAGCCCTACAAGACGTGCAATATCGCTTGCAAATACTGCTACGCGTATGCGGGACCGGTCAAGAGCAATCATGTCAATTCTGCGGACGTGAAGAGGCTCGCTGAGGAGTATGACCTGAGGGCGACCTCTATCTTCGGGGGAGATCCGCTTGTGCACAAGGACCTTCTCCTGTCATACTACGCAGCGCACGGATGGGAGACGCTCTGGTTCTCCACAAACGGTGCGCTGCTCAACGCGGACATCATAGACAAGCTTCTGGACAAGAAAGGGGTCACGTTCCAGATAAGCCTCGAGCCGTCGGAGTGGGCGAAGAGGGTGGATATCAACGGCACGCCGCAGCTCGCCCTGCTGAGGGATAAGCTCGCGCTCCTCAAAAGACTCAAGAACTTCTCGTTCAGGATCATAATACCATCCGACGTCCCTTACGTCCCTCTCAAGCCGTTCATAGACTACCTCATCGAGGCGGTCGGACACAGCGACTTCACTATCAGCTACTGGAGCGAGTACATCAAGAGCGGCCACGTGGTCGGATGGTATGACCGGTGGGTCGAGGAGTCCTACAGGATGATGAAGGATGACCCGAAAAGGTACCTCAACAAAGGGGTCGGGTACAAGATATCCGACGTGGTCGACATCATAAAGAACAAGACCTTCCATTACTTCAACTGCAACGCAGCCATGGACGAGATCGCTTACGGATTCGACGGGAAGCTGCACGCCTGCCACGAGAACGCGGTGAACGAGAGGCAATACGACGTGATATCCTGCGACGCCGACCCGCTGAAGGTGGACCAGGAGAAGAAGGAGAAGATCGCGTACGCCTGGTCGAATAACAAGAACGCCGAGATATGCAGGAACTGCCCTATGCGCTACATGTGCGGCAGCTGCTTTATAAGGAATGCTCCGACATCGGCCTGCAGTTTCCTGGTCAAGACCCAGCAGCTCGCCATCACCAACTATCTCGCAGAGGACCCGAAGAAGGCTGACGAGCTGGTCAGGCTGTCCGCGGAGAGGTTCGAGTCGCTGTCGCAGAGGAAGGAGGAGCTAAAGAAGAAGCTCAGCGACCCCGAGATAATGGACTTTATAGACAACAAGTCCACCTTAGACAAGGCGTTCGAGATAGCAGCTAACTACAAAATCTGATAATATGGCAGAGGCACAAGTAGCAACAAGAGAAACGCCGCTTGTTCGTGGTCCCGAAGTTATATACAAAGGTAGGGAACCAGCAGGCCTTGTAGCAAAAGCAAGAGAGCTCTTTCACAGCCTGATGGCAACTGCCAGAGACCGAACAGACTGGCCATTGATTCCGCCACCCGGATTGGAGAACTATAACGACCTTTTGGAGAAGTCGGCAAGAAGATGAATCGGAATTTCTGATGCTTGCGCTAACCCAAGAGCGCACTCTAGGAGCAGTATTGGATTAAACCTTCTTTACGTTCTTTGCGCGAGGTCCGCGGTCTCCAGCTTCGACGTCGTACTCGACGTTGTCCCCTACCATCAGGGTCGCACCGCCTACGACTGCCGTCTTGTGGACATACGCGTCCTTTCCGTCTTCGCCAGTTATGAAGCCGAATCCGCGAGCGGAGTCGAACATCTTCACTTTTCCATTCATTATATCAACTATTTGTTTAGTATTGATTAAATCTAGGGCTATTTAAAACATTGCTTTGTGGCTCTGCCAGGCATCAAAGGCCCAAAAACGCCGCTACACGAACCATTTTAAACCACCTTAGGTTTAAACTCTTTGAGAACATGGCACAATCCCACACTGCGCAGCCCGTAGTGAGACTTAGACTGCTTGGCGATTATCATACGACAGGCGACACAATAAAGGGACTTCTGAGGCCTCTGGAGCCAAAACCGTCTGCGCTCTGCTTCTTCATGGAGGCGGACGGCGATGACGAGGGGAGGCAGTTCCTTGAGAGACTGCCGACGCTGGACAACACACAGATACGGGATTACCACACGCGCCGGTCTAACAAGGAGTTCGCATCGAGCCTTGCGAACAAGTACTCTGCCGTCAGGGACCAGATCAATGCCGCCAGGGAGGATGGGATAAGGGCGTATGCGACACACGGCAACCCCTCTCGCGCTGACGTGATAAGGACTTTTCTTAGGGCGACAAAGTACTTATACATGTTTGACCTTCCGAAGGGCCCGTTTGTTGATATGTCCAAGGCTTTCTTCCTCTCGGTCACGTATGCGATACTCAGCAGGGATCTGGAGCAGAATCATATCCTGCCTAGGTTGACGTCGGAGATAGCCGAACTTAGAAAGAGCGGCGGAGAGGCTCCTATGCTGGTCGTCCACTATGGCAGCGCACACATTCCTCCCATGGTAGTGCACCTCCACAGCGCTGATGGGACGTCGATCGAGTTTGCGAGCGGGCTGCGGCATGGCATTCTTGAAGCAGCTACCAAGCAGCTGGCACTTGAGCTAGCTGCAGACGTTAAACGACAGGGTGACATAGACGCGGAAACCGCCACAAGGGAATGGATCAAGGGAATCGGTGCAGCAACCACTCAGAGCGAGGCCAGGGAAGCGGCGCTCAAGCTCGGCAGAACCATAATGCAGGTCTCTGAAGACAGGTCGGTAACTTCGTCGATGGAGTTCCAGGTGGTGGCGATGGCTAGCATGGGGCTGGACTTGGCAATAATGGCGGAGAAAGGGATGCCCCTGCCGGACCTTCCGTTCGTCTATCGCTTCCTGGCCCTGATGGACAGCATGCCGGAGACACTGGATGGAAGCGATGGCAGCGTCTTCAACGCACTCAAGAACGCTCAGAGGAAAGCGAGACTGGCCTACCGCGACATCGTGGAGGACACGAATGGGACCGCATGACTAATCCGAACCACGCAGGATATTGCAGCAAAGATTATTGATATAATTCCAATGACTATGCGGCAGTGTCGATGCGGAAGTGGTGCCAGGACCTTTAAGTACGTCTCGCTCTGGTCCCACTCATCGCCTTCGCGGTGCTCAAAACCTTCTTTCTGAAGTCCGGAGCATATTTGAGGAGATATAGGTTAAGCCGTTCTTCGTCGAGCGCTCTCGCTATCCTTGGCCAGAGGTCTTCACGCATATGGTCTGAAAGGAAGATCATGTCAATCAGCGTCTTTTCCAAGTCAGACACAGGTATCCAGAACTTCCCATAAATCGGATTATACTTCAAGCTTTTTCTTTGCTTCGAGATATTGTTCTTTACTTATCCTGCCCCTCACGTAATTCGATAGCAGAGTCTCCAACGCTTCGACCTTGGCAGTTCTCTTCTTCTCTTTATCTGCCTCCGTAGGTTCTTCGTATAACTTTCCAAGCATTTTTTCCATTTCGTCGTATTGTTTTTTGCTTATCTCGCCATTGGTATAACGCGATTTCAGCAACTCTAATGGGGATTTGTGCGTCGCCTCTGCCGATTCATAGGCGTCGTACATGCCGTATATCCAAATTATGAAAAAGAGAACATACAAAACGATGGCGATCCAGTTCAAAGTCGGGGCATACCTAATATCGAATAGCACCTCGGCAAATGCGGCCGACAGTACGCCAGATGAGATAAGAAGTGCACCTTTGCTTATCTTGCCCACGTATACCTGACCCAGTCCCGGTAGGAAAAAGCTTAGTATGAGCGCAATACCAGAATTCTTCTCTCCAGCCATATAATCTCCCCTTAGATAGTCTGTTTGTCTTAAGCATATAGAATGCCAAGGATTATAAGAGTTCAGATGCCATTTCTTATGCGTGCCTGCATGTCGGAAGACCTCGAGGTAGTTGATAAAAAAGAGCACATCCTAAGGCTCGCCTCTCCCTCAGAGATCCACGACAAGAAACTCCTGCACAAGTCAGTCCACCTCCTGATTGTGGACAAAGAAGGCAAGATATGCTGCTGCTGCCGTGACTTTTCCTTCAATCCAGGCTGGACTGCCGCCGGCGCGCATGTGCTTCCGGGGCAAGATTATGATACTGCTGCAGACGATGCAGTGCACAAGAAGCTCGGGCTATTTTGCAATCTTACTGAGATAGGCAGGATAAGGGTCAGGGGCAACAACGAGAATGAGGTAAGCCAGACCTATGTAGGCCATGTAGATAAGGACTCGGGGCTCAAGCCGAACGACCCGATGTGGAAGGGTGGAAAATTCCTGAACGTAGAGGAGATAAAGCAATCGATAGCACAGAAGAAGACAACGCTACATCTGGCGCAGTCCCTGGAGCTATATCTTAGTCAGAAACAGTAATCAATTAGAAGCTCTATCATATTATTAGAAAGTGGTTGTTTTTATGAACGTCAAGTACAAATCAGTCACCAACAAGTTCCGCGTTATCGAGGAGAGGATACGCCTTCCCAACGGCAACACGGACGTATTCTCAATCATAGACGCCAAACCAGTGGTCGTGATCATTCCTGTGAAGAACGGTCGGCTTATCCTTGAAAGGCAGTACAGACCATCGATAAAGCGGTGGCTCTACGAACTCCCTGCCGGAGTCGCCGGAGGGGTCGGTTACCATGGTGAACCTCTGAAGGTCCTTGCTGCCAAGGAGCTCAAGGAGGAGACGGGCTACGCTGCCAGTAAGCTCACCTATCTGTTCAAGAGCTATGCGATGGCCGGAAGCGGCAACCTGGTGTACCACTACTTCCTTGCGGAAGAGCTGAAGGCGGGCAGGCAGACGCTCGAGAAGTGGGAGATAATCTCCGTGAAGGAGGTGACACTGCAGCATGCGATGTCCATGATCAGGAAAAACGAGATTACAGACGCCAAGACCATCATGGGCGTGCTTTTCTACTACAACTTTGTCAAGAAGTAAACTCTCTTAGAATATCTCAAAGAGTCCTAGTAGTTTACACTACTGCCTAGGTAAAGCTTTAAATACCATAAAATGAACTACTACTATGATTTTATGGCTTCTGGAAGAACAGCGCCACCGTCACTACACCAAAGACCCGACTTAAGTCCAGACGAGTCCAGAACAGTTAGGGATCAAGACATACATAGTTACACACAGATAATACTCGGCGCAGCCCAGCATTTGCCTAAAAGTCTGAAGGAGGCACTCGAGCACGTAGGGACCGGCGCATCGTATGTTTTGCGCCACTGGGATGAGGGGGCAGATAAAGGAAGATTAGATTTGGCCAAGGACGTTCAGATCGTTGCTGCGGTGCTGGAAAATATCCCCGTAATGGATGTTAGCAAAGACGCAGGCGAAGCGCTACAAGGTGGAGGGCGAGCACTTATGGGGTTAGGCCACGACCTTGCCTTGGCAAGAGGAGAGCGTGTGCTGTGGGACTCTGAAAAGGCCAAGCTCATGAGTATGCTTGAGAAGTTAGGTACGGCTCTTGAAGAGTTTGGCAAGGCAGTCTCAGCATCGTCAACAAGCCGAGATGGAGCGAGCTCAGCCACCTATTACGCTAAGCAGTTTGAAGAAGATGCGCTAAAAGGAGTCGCGCGAAAACCGGAATGAAGCATATTGGTTTCCACACAATTGGAATTCCTTAATAAGCAATGTGGTTTTGCATTCTTCCACACACATGAAACAAAAAAGCAATCGCTTAAACTTGTTCATTCAGGAAAAATGGAAGATGGGCCTTTCCGGTTAAGCAATGGGTATTGAACGCCAAAACAGGTCTGGAGGAAGTGCTTTTCCTCGTGAGGCGTTTTTTCTTGCAGTAACATGGAAGAAAGCATAACGTCAACCAAAAACTTGGATGCAACAGAAATATTTGTGGAAGTGAAGTCGAGGAAGTGGTCTCGACGACAGAACTATGCGTGTGGATGCGCGTGAGCAGGCTCATCTTCTCCAACCGATTACTTATGCCAGCCAGATAATCGTTCGTTTAAACGTAAGTAAAGAGAGAATCTCTGTTGCTAGAAGAATGTTGGAAGAACTAAGACTCTATGCGGTGAATTATGCGTCTTTCCCAATAGACCCTTACCGTCTCTGTAATATCCCCCCACCCGTAAATAGTGTGGGATTTCCCGCTTACAATGTTAAGGCCCTTAGTTATGGATCAAGCTCGGCTCTGCCCTGTTGCTTACTTGAAAGGATTGATGACCTTGATTCCGGGAACTTTCTTAAAGTCCTTCTCGTTCTCAGTGAGTATTGTATCGACTCCGTTCTCCTTCATCGTTTCAGCTATGAGTGCGTCCCATATGGGAACCTTATGCTCTGAGGACAGGACCGCCGCCTTTCTTGCAGTTTCTAGCGTGTATTCTAGTTTTATCCATTCGCTTGCAGCCGCAAAATCATTAATTATTGCAGCGGCTTCTTTGCGTTCAATCGGAACGGATATCTTTGTTGTTACAGCGCTATAAAACTCGAGAAGGACCTGGGTGGATATACTCATCGTCTCATTAGACTCCTCCATATTGCTTATCAGCTTCAGAACACTTGCCCGTTTCTGCGGTTCGTTAAGATCGAAAGCATAGACCAACACATTTGTATCGAAGAACCGTCTATCTTTCATGCAGCTCCTCTCTGCTCTTGTAGAGCACATTGCCCATATTGTACCCTTCTCTCATTCGCGCGAGAAGCCGTTTGCTAGCTGCCCTGCTCTCTAAAGTCTCAATTCGGCCACTTGCCTTCGTCAAAGCCTCTTTAATCACTTCGGAGAAGCTTTTGTTGCCTTTTTTCATCTCCAGCGCCATGTAGACCTCATTAGACACCGATATCTGTCTGGCCATAATCTCACATATGTATATGGTATGTATACCTATATAAGTCTTCCCATTGGTCCACATATATGGCTACGTTCATTGGAGGGGATCTGCGCACTCCCGTCAGTTTGCTCTTTTGGTCTCTCCAAGCGCATCCCTAATCTGCCTGATCCTCTCAAGGCTCTTCTCGTCTCTGTGCCTGAGCAGCGCCAACACCTCACGCAAGCGGCGCGCCTCGGCCCTCATGCCCATGTTTTCTAGCGTCATCAGGGTGTGGTCGTAGATGTATTTCTGCCTTTCCTTCTCATTGCGCTCTACAAGCATAAGGTCCAATGAAAGAGCGAGTGCTGTCCTGCCTCTTGCGGCTGCCTTGAGTTGCTCTCGGGGTGTAATCGTTCCTTCCTTCGCTCTGCTCGCGTAGGTATAGCAGTCGTTGAGTGCCTTATCTAGTCTGCTGACAATTCCCGCCGCTCCCTTATCGCCTGCGCCTAGCTGGCTAATCCGTCTCATTGTATCCAGAGGATCTGTTGCCCCGGATGCCTTATAGTCCTTCCTATAGTTTTGTCTCTAACGCTTGATTCCCTTTATGTCAGCAACGAACGCCTCCCACTTGTGCTCTGGCACGTGCGCGGCGAGCACGGGCATTTCTCGGGTCAAGAACTCTTCCGTCGTGCCATATTCTGAGGTTATGACCCTTGCAATGTCTGAAAAGTCGCTCTCCTGCCTGTCAGGTCTCCTGCCAGCCATCCACTTCGAGAGTACCAGAAGCGCGGGGTTCGCCACAGAGAAGGTATACTCCCTGCCAGACATCTTAGCCGTCCTTTCGACTGCGCTGGCGAGAATCTCCTCTATGCCTATCTTAAGTTCGTTGCCTATGGGCCTGCTGTAGAAT
This sequence comes from Microcaldota archaeon, assembly GCA_021817125.1. GTDB lineage: Archaea > Micrarchaeota > Micrarchaeia > Micrarchaeales > CABMGC01 > JAKAWC01. The sequence continues at coordinate 3,517 of JAKAWC010000020.1, read as the reverse complement.
AGGTCTATCCTCATTCCGCTGGCTCTGTCTATCAGGTGCAGGTTTTCCTTCCTGCCCCTTTCTGGCGTAAAACCGAGTCCTGTCGCCTTCCTGAGAGACTCGTTGATGTTCTGGGGGTCCACGACTATGTCGAGGTCGTGCGTAGACCTCGCAGAGACGCTCTTACTTCCGCTGGCCATTGCGACAACGTTGATTGCGGTGCCCCCTATAAATGCCACTCTGTCGAAGACCTGGGCTAACCTACCCTGCACGTCGTAAGCCGCCTGCAATTGTTTTGCCGCGTTTGACATTCCCATCGACCTTCTTATAATGTATTATACGCTTTTCTGATATATACGTGCTCGCTTTTCTAAGAAGTTCTTGTCTTTGCTAAGAATAAGTTGGATTATCTTATATCCTTGCCTCTATAGAAATCCTATCCAGCTTTTATAAGCATCACCACACCATCCTAATGCTATGAAACATATTCCTGGTAGTAGCCGACTTAATAGTTTTTGGACAGAAGGAGGTTTTTTATAAAACCATTCTTATATGCCTTCTCACGCTTCTAACCCCCCATTGAAATAATGGGTTTGCGGGGCGAATCATTTATCAGAGACTAGTATAAACCTCTCGCCTGTGGCCGACTTTTACAACGAGCATAATCATCTTGCGCCTTTGGATATCAAGGATGACTCGGTAATCGCTGACCCTAAGGCTAAATAGATCAGCACCTTTCAGTCTCTTTACAAATGGGTGAGGATCGTCACTTATTTCCTTCAATTTAGTATATATCCGCTGTGCAGTACTTCGATTCAATCTTTCAAAGGAGCGTCTTGCATCTGCAGTTATCTCCAGTTCGTAGCCCATGGCATCAGCGTAAGCTTAGCTTCTTCGCCACATCCTTCATTTTGTAGACTCTGCCTGCTTCCAGGTCTTTCAAGCTACGCCTTATCCCGGCGATCTCTTCTTTCGAGAGAGGTTCTTCGTCCACTGCCATTTCGGTGAGTCTTTCTATGACCTCTCCGAGAGCTTCCTTTTTGTAGATCCGAAGACTGATGAGTTTTTTTCTAGTGCTCTTCTTAACCTGTATTGTAGTAGTCTCCATCACTAATTATATATTGCTATAGCTATTTATAGCTTTCTATAGTAGCTAGGCGCTGCCGATGACAATGCCGCCGAGGAAATCGTGCGTGAAGACCACCTTCCCCTTGAAGTATATCCTCTCGCCGCCCTTGAACTTCTTGATGTTTCCGTGCCACTTGCAGGCATATCTCCAGTCCCCGTTGGAGTGTTCCTTCGGGCCCCGTGGCGCGAAATTGTTGGTCCTTCCGCGCAGCAGGCACTCCTTGAGGAACTCGAAAGCCAGGTGTGCGAACTCAGGGTCTTTCATCAGCTTCCCTTTCATGCCACCTCCGTACTGGTCTGTCCAGAACGGCTCGCCTTTGTACCAGACTACCTCCCTGCCCCAGGACTGGACGAAACCGCAATAGCTGTCCCTGTACTTCCAGTCACCGTCAGCAAAAACAAGTTCGTTGAATTTCGGGGACTCAGGATCTGCAGCCTTGCCCCCTCCGGCGTATGTCGCTGGTATGGCTTTGTCGAGGAAGAGCTTCAGCTCTTCGATGAGTCTCTTCTGCTCTGTTGCAGGCATAGGGCCACCTTTACGTGGGGTTAGGGCCTGCTGACGAAGCGGTGAACGCAGACTGGTTCAGCGCTACAGACACGGTGGTGTTTCCTGTAGGCCCGAAGTCGTAGACCGCACTAGCGCCGTATGCCAGATGCGCTCCCCTGTCGAAACTAGTCGTCACATTGTAGTTGCCAGCCTTCTGTATGCAGACCATCATGAAACCTGGGGCGCCGAAGTCTATCTGGGTAGGAATTTGTGTGACGAATTTACCTTGGTAACCTATGCTCGCTACAATCTTGCATCCTTGAGGCTGCGTTACCACGCAGGTATTATAACAGGCAGTGGATATCAGCAGGAATGAGTTATTCTCCGTTACGGTATAGTTCATCACCGTGTAGAACGATGATGAACTGTAGTCAAAGTGAATCTCACCGGTATTGTCTGCGCCTATGACCGGCGTCCGTAGGTACTGGCCTACCGTGGAGTTGAAGGTAAGATTTGGCGCCATTGCATCGGCTACCTGAGTTGCAATTACCTTGTAAGGCGGCGGATTTAGAAGCCCGATGGCATCGACGCCTTGGATCGGCCCATACTGAAGCAGATGGATGCTGCATGTGCCATTGCTAGACGCACCGACCGAAGCGAATGCTGAAGGCGACTTGTACTGCGCATCAGGATTCGCCCAGCTTGCATTGGAGTAGCCGCCAGAACCGCTGCAGAAGTACTTGGTAAATCCCGTAGGTATGGCGGTGATGTTTAGCGGAGGCGTATAATTGTAGTTAACATCGAACGCATCGGTGCCATATGGCACGCCGGTATCGTGTGCAGTCATATTTAATGCGAGGCTGACTGGCAAGTTGTTCTGTCCCGACATGCACGCGCTGAAGGTAAGCGTCGTTGGAGTGTCCGGGCTGTTGGTGATTGAACCTACCAGTGTGCTGTTTATCTGGATATTGCCTGCTCCTACAACCTTATAACAGTCCTTTGAGAGGTCGAGGCCGTAGCTCTTTACGCTTATGTTGCTGATGCTGCCCAGGTTGACAAATGCATTGAGAAAAGCATATATGATTGTAGCATTGTTGTCGTGCCCATTAGTGTAGAAACAGTAGTATGGGTTCTCCCACTTACCGTATCCTCGGACCGCGTTCATAGCTGCACTGTCGGCGAATACGCCGTTGCCATAGCCGTTCAGGCACATTGTGCCGTTAAGGCTACTGCCTATCGGCCCAGTACCGGTGTATTGAATCGATACTGTCCCGAAGCTCGGGAGGTTCTGAGCAGAGATTGCATATTCTATGCGATTGCCGTTCTTCACCAGTGAGAATGAGAAAGGCGGGTCGTGCCGTATGTTGATGCTGCCATTATAGGAGGTGTTGACACTCTGGGCGTTGTTTAGGCTCTGGAAGACCATGGTCTCGACAGCCGATGCGGTTATCGGTTTGCCCGAGCTCTGGAGTGCATATAAGTTGGCAGCCGTAGAGATTAGCCCCTGGTAAGAGATATAGAGATATACTGCTGCCGCAACCAGCACCAGTATTATAGCTATTCCAATCTTCATTCCGTTTCCGGACTTCTTCCTGTTAGGACGTGAATCTTGCGCTTGGGTCTTTGCAGGCTGGTTTTTGACAGGCTTTGCCATGAGAACACATAGAATTATCAAGTGGTGAAGTATAAAAATAGCTATGCTTTGCCATGCTATTGCATATTCGCAGCTTAAGCGCAGCCCGACCCCGGACTATGGGGCCGGCTGCTCCTCGTTTGCTATCGTTTTGACGTTTTGCGGGCTCTGTAGAAATCCTACAAAAACAGATACAACATAATTGATGTATCTGTGGATGTTGTAAACAACATCAATGACCTTCATCTCCCTCCTCTGCATTTTCAAGAGCCTACTGCGCAGTTCATCCC
>JAKAWC010000019.1 GCA_021817125.1 Microcaldota archaeon | reverse complement strand
ACAGCTATGCAATGCAGATGTCACTGTACATGTCATCGAAACTACAGGGTACGAATTACATCGAAAATTTAACGAACATTCTGCAGCCATCTGTTTCCTCGGAACCGTACAAATCTTAAAGTGTTACCAAGTTGCACGCTAGGTTTATAAACCTGCACGTGTCATATAACTCAGTTATAGGGTGAGGAAACGGCCATCGGATACGAGGTAGCTGTCAACGAGATAATACCCGCAGTAAGGGCCATGCTGGCCAAGGAACTCACCTACCAGTACCAGCTGAAGGAGAGCGCCATAGCTTCTTATCTTGACGTCGCACAGGCTGCGGTCTCGAAGTACCTGTCAGGGAAGTACTCGGAACATATAAAGGAGATCGAGGCAAAGATAGACAAGAGGCTGCTTGAACCATACATCCGGAAGCTCGCAGAGGGGAAGAAGATCTACGCGAACATCTGCATGTGCACCGTATGCGGAACGATGAACAAGTTTGAGTGCGCCTTCACGCGGATAAATGCGGCAGAGGAAGAGGAGACCGTTAAGGCCTAAGGTGGTCGTCTTGGCAAATGAGGAGGTCAGGGAGATAGCCGAATCTAAAGAGTACACCCAGAGGTACGGCTTTAAGGAGGAGGTGGAGTACGAGGAGTTTCCCAAGGGACTCAACGAGAAGGTCGTGAGGCGGATATCTGCAGCGAAGAAGGAGCCCGAGTGGATGCTCCAGACCAGGCTCACGGCACTGAAGATATTCTTCGAGAAGCCGACACCAACGTGGGGCGCTGACCTTAGCAAGATAGACTACGACGATTACTATTACTACCAGAAACCAAAGGCGAAAGAGGCTGGTAAGTGGGAGGACGTGCCTGCGGATATAAAGAACACCTTTGACAAGCTCGGCGTGCCAGAGGCGGAGAGGAAGTTCTTCGCTGGCACAGAGGCGCAGTTCGACTCGGGCGTCGTATACTCGCACATCAACAAGGAACTCGAGAGGCTTGGAATCATATTCACTGACACAGACACGGCGTTGCAGAAGTACCCGGAGCTGATGAAGAAGTACTTCGGGCAGCTCATCCCTTCCACGGACAACAAGTTCGCCGCACTCAACACGGCTTGTTGGTCAGGAGGCAGTTTCATTTATGTGCCGAAGGGAGTGAAGGTGCCGATGCCGCTCAACGCATACTTCAGGATAAACGCGAAGAGATCCGGGCAGTTCGAGAGGACGCTCATCATAGCAGACGAGGGAGCAGACGTGACATACCTAGAGGGCTGCACGGCCACAGTATACGACACAGATGCGCTCCACGCAGCTGTAGTCGAGATAGTCGCGCTGAAGGGTGCGCACGTGCGCTATGTCACGATACAGAATTGGTCGAAGAACATCTACAATCTTGTCACGCAGAGGGCGTTCGCGGAGGAGGACGCCAGCGTCGAGTGGCTCGACGCGAACATCGGCAGCAGAGTGAATATGAAATATCCGAGCATCTACCTTCGCGGAAAAAACTCGCAGGGTCAGATCCTCTCCATAGCAGTAGCGGGGGACGGCCAGGTGCAGGACTCTGGAGGCAAGGTATACCACCTTGCACCGGATACGCAGTCGAAGATAGTCTCCAAGAGCGTCTCGAAGGGAAGCGGGGTGGCAAGCTACAGGGGTCTCGTTTACATAGGCAAGAACGCGGCGAACGCCACGGTCAGCACCACATGCGATGCGCTTCTGCTTGACGATAACGCAAAGACGAACACCTATCCATACAGTGACATCAACAGGAGCGACGCCGTAATAAGCCACGAGGCGCGTGTCGGAAAGATAAGCGAGGACGAGATATTTTATTTGATGTCGAGGGGGATCTCGGAGGAGGACGCGATAGCCATGATCGTGCTCGGCTTCATAAACGACCTGGCAAAGATTCTGCCTTTGGAGTACTCCATCGAGCTGAAGCGGCTCATAAAGCTTGACATGACAAATGCAGTAGGCTGAGTGATACATTGCAGCAGTATAAGGAGTTCGTAGAGGAGGCTATAGGTTACTATAAGTCATTGCCGTTCGAGACGCGTGAGCTTTACAAGAGGTACATGATAAACCTGCGCATGCCCGATGGCGTGTCGAACAAGCCGAGCAAGGAGGCGGACGCGTTCGCCGACAAGGTTTCCGAGTCCATGGGCCTGAAGTTCGACCTTATAATCACTGACTCTGGAATAAAAGGCTCGCTGAAGAATATTGAGATCGTCGATTCTGAACGCGTCGAAGCGGCGACCAGGAAGCACATGCCAGGCGAGGACAAGGTCGCATCTTTCGTACACGCATACGCGAGAAAGGCGATAGTGATGAGGGTACCTTCTGGCGAGAGCGCATCAATAAACGTCTTATCTGTCAACCACGGACCCGCACCAATATTCCTATCATTGGTGGTCGAGGACGATGCACATCTATCACTGTCAGAATACTACTTCTCTACATCGCATGAACAGTCTGTAGTCACGCCTGTGCACGAACTTCATGTCGGCAAGAGGGCTGAGGTCGACCTCTCCCTGCTCCACAACGAGAACGCCAAGACGGACATAGGCAACCTATGTAAGGGAAGCGTCGGAGAGCATTCTGGAGTTAGGTTCAGCTCTGCTTATATAGGCGGAGGATACACCCGAGCGAGAACCGACTTGGATGTCAGCGACCACGCAAAGGTCGACGTCTCTGAGATCGTCTTCAGCTCAGATGGGCAGAAGTTTGACATCGGAAGCACCGTCACGAACTCAAAGCCCTACTCCACAGGGATTGTCAACTCTGGAGCGGTGATGTCTGGCAAGTCCATTTGCGTGCTGAAAGGTTTCGCGAAGATAGTCAAGGGCGCGCGGGGAGTGAACTCGCACGTCAACCAGCATGGACTTATCCTTGACGCAGACGCCAGGATAGAGTGCCTTCCCGACATGTCGATAGACTACAGCAACGATGTAACCGCGGGGCACTCTGCGGGAACTGCGCCTATAAGCAGGGACGTCCTGTTTTACCTGACGTCGAGGGGCATCCCGGAGGCGGAGGCGAGGAAACTGTATATAATGGGATTCCTTTCGAAGTACCTCGCAAACATCAGGGATATTAAGATGAAGGAGATCATAATTGCGACAATGCTTGAGAAGATGAACAAGAGCAGCTTCGGCACGGTGCCGGACACGAGGATCGAGAAGTACTGGGTGCTGGAGAGCGCAAAGAAGTGATTTTATGAAACTAGAGATAAAAGGACTGCACGTTTCTATCGAAGGCAGAGAGGTAATAAAAGGAGTAGACCTCACCGTGAATGAGGGCGAGTTCCACGTGCTCATGGGTCCGAACGGCAGTGGCAAGACCACGCTCTCCAAAGCGATAATGGGGCATCCCGCATACACTATCAAGGCAGGAGATATCCTCGTGGATGGTACCAGCATAAAGGACCTCTCAACGGACAAGATAGCCAAGCTCGGCATCTTCCTCGGGTTCCAGAACCCTATCGAGGTGGAGGGGCTCGGCGTGATCAACTTCCTCAACACGGCGAGGGGTGCGATAGCCAGGGATAACGCGCCGTTCAAGGAGTTTATGGATGACTTCAAGAAGAACGTTGCGAGCCTGAAGATAAAGGAGGACCTGGTGAATAGACCGCTAAACTTCGGGTTTTCGGGTGGAGAGAAGAAGAAGGTGGAGATACTTCAGATGGCAATGCTCAAGCCGAAAATGGCGATACTCGACGAGCCGGACTCGGGCCTGGACGTAGACGCAATAAAGCATGTCGCAGCGAAGATAACCGAGATCCGCAAGGCGTCGAACCCGGGGATACTTCTCATAACGCACTACAGCAGAATCCTCAAGTACATGGACCCAGAGTATGTGCACGTGATGCAGGATGGGAAGATAGTCAGGGAGGGCGGCAAGGAACTGATCGAGGAGATAGAGTCAAAAGGATACAAGGCGTAGTGGAATCATGGCAGCTGACTTCGACAGGATAAGGAAGGATTTTCCGATACTTGCGACCTCTTTTGCGGGGAAGCCCCTTACCTACCTGGACAGCGCTGCGACCTCGCAGAAGCCGGCTCAGGTAATCGATGCGATAACCAATTACTACAGGCGATACAACGCCAACATACACCGCGGCGTCTACAGGATATCCGAGGAGGCTACCTCAGTCTACACGCACTCCAAGGAGCTGGTGGCGGGACTTATCAACGCAGGTTCTTACCGCAACATTATCTATAACCGGAACACGACCGAGGGAATCAACGTTGTAGCGCTAACCTATGGGGAGCAGCAGGTAAAGAAAGGGGACCATATCCTCATCAGCGAGATGGAGCACCACAGCAACATAGTCCCGTGGCAGCTCCTCGCCAAGAGGAAGGGAGCGATCCTTGATTACATAAGACTGAAGGGAGCTGCGCACCTCGACATGGAAGACCTAAAGAGGAAGCTGGAGCTGGAACCAAAGATGGTTGCGGTGACGCATGTCTCGAACGTGCTCGGCACGATAAACGACGTCAAGGAGGTTACAAGGCTCGCACACAAGGCAGGGGCAGCCGTCCTTGTCGATGCCGCACAGTCTGTACCCCACATGCCCGTAGACGTGAAGGATATCGGCTGCGACTTCATGGCCTTCTCGGGCCACAAGATGCTGGGACCTGCTGGCGTAGGCATACTCTATGGTAAGGAGGATATACTCGAGAAGACAGAGCCGATAATCGGAGGAGGGGACATGATCAGGAGCGTTGAATTCCAGAAGGCGACCTGGAACGACCTTCCTTGGAAGTTCGAGGCGGGAACGCCGAACATAGAGGGCGCGGTGGGCCTTGGGGCTGCGGTAGAATATCTGAACAGCGTAGGCATGAGGAACATAAGGCAGCACGAGCTCAAGCTCACCAAGTACGCGATGGAGAGGCTTGCTAAGCTGAAGGACGTGAGAGTATACGGACCCGGCTTAAAAGATGCCGAGAAGAGGGGCGGAGTCATAGCGTTTAACATAGATGCAGTGCACCCACATGATGTGTCGCAGATCTTCGACAGCGAGAACATCTGCATACGGGCAGGTCACCACTGCGCCATGCCGCTCGTGACGGGTGTTCTCGGAGAAGGGGCGGTGGACAGGATGAGCTTCTACCTCTACAACAACGAGGCGGACGTCGACAGGGCGATAGCTGCGATAGACAGGGTGAAGAAGGTCCTGCGGCTCGGCAAGGCGAAACGAAGGGAGTCCGTATAGATGAGTTGCACCCCACTAGTCCTGATTACATGGCAGCAGCCGGACTAGCATCGAGTTACAGCGCTACTTTGCAGCAGCTCAGCGTCTTCGGAAATCCCAATCTGACCGCCGGAGGTACGCTCACCGAGTCGCTGGATAAGATTACGGGGCAGCTGAACTATTCTTACGTAGCGCCCTCCAAAGGAACCGCCCCCCAAAATACAGCAGGGCAAGGAGGGCCCAGCCAATACTCGTCAGTATTAGGAAGCCAAACCATGCAGGGGCATCTGGCTGTGCGTGGTAAAGGTAGAACCAACCCCACAGATTCCACAGCAACCACAACAACGCTATTCCCAGGACGGCAGTTGAGCTTTTCATCAAATAATAAGGGAACGTCATCATCTAAAAGTCTTTCAGGGGAAGTCACTCGCGGTCGTGGATTTACCTCTATCATGTCCCAGCATGGCGACATCTTAGATACAGGAGTCTGGGGGCTAAACGCCTTCGTCGTCCAGCCTGGGACGGTCTGCCGCTTGCACTGTTGAAAGAGTCACCAATTATAGCGCAGGTGGGCTAGCCGTCGAAGACCCCATGACACCCTGTTCGTACAGGTCGATGTAAGAGGAGTGAGCAAGAAGGCATATGTTGGCGTGACCTTCGTAGACGGCGATAAGGAGCTTGCGGATGCCGCACTTGGAGTGAAGAGACGCCCAGCTACTCCATGAGAAAACAGAAAAAGTAGGAAAAATAAAAGAAGACAGGTTAGATTATCCTGTCTACGTTTTCGAGCCTGAGCTGCGATGCCATGTCCTCGTGAGGCTGCTTCTGTCCGTACTTCGCCTTCACTCCGGTTACCACGGACATGACCCTTATCTGGTCCCCGAGCTCCGGAATCATCCTCGCTCCGAAGATGACGTTCGCGTCAGGTGCAAGGTGCTCTGTGACTCCCTCGCCTATCTGCGTTGCCTCGCTTATCGTGAGGTTCGTCCCTCCGATGACGTGGATGAGCGCGCCTTTTGCACCCTCATAGTCTACGCTGAGTAGTGGGTGAGTCCTTGTGGACTTTATCGCCTGTTCGACCCTGCTAGCCCCCACTCCGCTTCCTATGCTTATCACTGCCGTGCCCGTGTTCCTTACCACGTTCGACAGGTCAGCATAGTCCAGGTTAATGAGGCTCGGAAGAGTTATCGTGTCTGCAATCCCTTTTACGGCATTGCCGGTGATGTTGTCAACGAGTGCGAACGCCTTCTCGATAGGCAGGTTCGGCACATAGCCGAGGAGCTTGTCGTTCTCGATCACTATCGTGCAGTCCGCCTCCTTTGACAGCTGCTCGATGCCCCATTCCGCCTTTAGCTTTCTCGACTTCTCGAGTGCGAACGGGTAGGTGACGGTTGCGATTACGGTTGCGCCCATCTCCTTGGCGATCTTTGCGACTGTGGGAGCTGCGCCAGTTCCTGTCCCGCCTCCCATTCCGCCTGCGACGAATACAAGGTTGTATCCTTCAAGAGCCTGCTCTATCTCTCCCCGCGAGGCGTCTGCGCACTTCGCAGCCACTTCTGGGAATCCGCCGGCCCCGAGACCCTGCGTTATGTCCTTTCCTATCAGGATCTTCTTGTGCGCCTTGATCATGTTAAGGTGCCCAACGTCCGTGTTTAGTGCGATTGTATCGGCGCTCTTTATGTTGTAGCCGTACAACCTGTTCACTAAGTTGCTTCCCTGCCCTCCGACTCCAACCACGGCTATCCGCGGTGAGAATGCATCGTAGTCAAATTGGTTCTCTGTCATTCGATCGCCCATAAATGTAAAATAATAAAAGAAATGATCTAAATCATTTCGAGCCCGCCATAGGAGCCTTCCCTCGAGGACTTCTCCTCGAACTTGCCCACTATGCTGCTACCCTTGACTCCGGTGACTATCGCTACAATCTCTATCTGGCCTTCATAGCCTGGTATGATCCTTGCGCCCCACTTGATGTTCGCCTTAGGGTCCATCCTCTCCGTGATGACCTCTCCTGCCCTAATCGCATCTCCAAGTGTCAGGTCGCTTGCGCCGGATATGTGGATAAGCGCGCCTTTTGCGTTCTCGAAGTCCACGTCCAGGAGCTTGTTCTTCAGCACGGCCTCGGCAGCTGCACCGACTTTGTCGTTGCCCTTGCCAGTTCCGACCGATATGAAGCCGACGTCTCCGCTTCCCATGATTGAGCGTACGTCTGCGAAGTCTATGTTGATCAGGCTTGGCTGGGTTATTGTCCAGACAAGTCCTCCAATCGCCTTTGCGAGTATGTCGTCAGCGACTGCGAATGCCTCGTTCATCGGCAGGTTTGGCACTAGTTGTACCAGCCTGTTGTTGTCCAAGATGATTACGCTGTCGCACGTCTTTCTGAGCTTCTGGATGCCCTCCTCGGCCTTGACCTTCCTCACTCTCTCAAGCGCGAATGGATAAGTTACCATCGCGACTACGATGGCGCCCTGCTCCTTTGCTATCTGTGCAACCACTGGTGCGCTTCCCGTTCCGGTTCCGCCTCCCATTCCTGCTGCTATGAATACGAGCTGTGCGCCGCTGAGTACCTCTTCGAGGACCTGCCTGTCGACCTCTGCAGCCTTTGCACCGACGTCCGGTGCGCCGCCTGCGCCGAGTCCGCGGGTTATCGACTTTCCAATGAGTATCTTCTTGATCTTGTCATCGATGATCTTGAAGTGCTGAACATCGGTGTTCACCGCAACAAGGTCTGTGCCCTTTACACCCACCTTCAACAGCCTGTTGATTGTGTTGTTGCCTGCACCACCGCATCCGATTGTTACAATCTTTATCTGTGGTGTTCCGTTTGCCGTGCTACTGCTATTGTCGTTGCTATTTCCTCCCAAAAACTCATTGGTGAAGTCTACCATTCGATCGCCTGTGAGTGTAATAAAGGAGTAATATATTTAAATATCTTATGTAGAGCAGGTTTGTAGCGGAATTAACATAAAATTCGTGGATTTCTGTATACGGCATTTACTGCAATAAACGGATGCGACATTCGTCAAAGCTAATTTTCCGCCAGTTTTGACTTTCTCTGCTGAGTGAACATCTCTATGAGCTCCTTGGTTGTCGTCGATTCCTCAGAGGACTTGTCTTCGCGGATGCCACCAGACACGATTCGGGGGAATCTAAGCGCGTATCCGATCGAGGAGCCGTCATCCTGCGTCTCGGCACCAGCCATGTGCATCGGAGACTTGGTGATCTCATCCGCGCGCACCGTCACGACATATTTGGGTTCGACCCAGAAATCGGGTTCCATGACCGAAACCACTCTTGCGGGCTTCTTGTCCTTCTTTATCTTGGAAAGGATGTCGCGGAACTGCTTCATCATCTCTTCCGAGAAGCCGGTTCCAATCCTTGTGACCGATTCGAACACATCTTTCTTATCATTGTAGACCGCGGCGAGCAGACCCCCAAACCCGAACTCTGTGCGTTGACCGCGGCCGCGGTAGAAGCCTATGATGACCAGGTCAAGCGTGTCCGATAGTTCTCCCTTGTAGCTGCGCTTCATCTTTATCCAACTGAACTTTCGTGCACCTGCGATGTACTTCGCGTTCAGGTCCTTGGCGATGACTCCCTCGAGGCCATCGCTTATCTCCTGCTCGAAGTATTTCTCAAACTCTTTCGGGGAGTTCGTCACTATCTTGCCGGAAAGTCGGAGGGTTCCACTCCCTTTTATTATCTCCTCAAGTTTCTTCCTGCGCTCCTTATAGGGGACGTCGAGATAGTCCTCGCCATCAAGATAGAGAAGGTCGAATGCGAATATGTGCAGTGGCATCTCTGTGCTCATCGCCTCTACACCGTGTTTCCTCTTCCGCTGTATCGTCTCTTGGAACGGCCTGAACTGCTCCGACACTTCGTCGAAGAGGATTGCCTCGCCCTCGAATATCGCCTTTTTCGCGTGCACTTCTTCAAGAGCAGCCTTGACGAGTTCCGGAAACATCGGGGTGAGCTTCTCCAGCCGCCTTGAGAATATCTCGACGCGTTTGGCCGTCTTATCGACGTGGACCTGCGTCCTGAGCCCGTCGTATTTGCTCTCCACCGCAGCTGTGCCGCCCATCTTCTCAAGAATCTCTTTCGCGGTCGGAAGGCGCTCGGCAAGGGCAGGTCGCACCGGGCTGAATAGAGTTACTTTGATATGCTCGACCCCCTTGATTCCGTCTCTCATCAGAACCTCTCCGACTCTTCCGAGGTCGCTGCAGATATTATATGCTTCTTCAAGTCTCTCTTTTGCCTCTCTGCTGCCTGTGAATGCTTTTGCTAGCGCTTCGAGTATAGTAGCGTCTCCAACTCCGAGCCTGAGCTGACCCATTGCAAAGCGTGTTATGTATCTCGCCTCGGTGGGAGAAGACGCTGCAAGAAGCTCGGAGAGATGCTTTATCTTTCCTTCCTGGCTGCCCACTCCGCTGCGTGTGGCAATCTTCAGCATCGTCTCGAAGACCTCGCTTATCGTGAATTTGTTGCTAAGCATCCGCCTCAGTCTGGTCTTTGCGACAAGCTCTTCTGCGGTGAGTCCGAGATCTCCGGTCTTCCTGAAACTCATTACTGCATTCTCTTTTGTGAATCCTGTTGCGGCAGCAATGGCTTCCTCGGTCATCTTCTCTGCAACGCCGATCTCTACTCCTTCGAAAGGAGGAGCAAGCATCCCCTGTGTGAAGTAGATGAGCTGCTTTATCTCTCCTCTCTCCGCCTTCTTGAAGAGGTCGGTCAGGACGTCTATCATCTCGAGCCTTGACGAGATTCCCTCCAGCTTTGAATAGAACTCGGCCGCGTCTTTGAAGAGCATCGTATCGATAATAGTGCTAACGGAAAGGATATATACTTATTCGGAGTGTTCTTTACGACTCGCTGGTGTTGCTCTGATTGAGTATTCCAACCTCGTCATAAAGACGTCGGAGGGCGTATACGAGCCTGCAGAGGACACTTTTCTTACTGCAGAGTTTGTGGAGCGCGCCGTCGAATCGTTCGGCAAGGATAGAATCGATATAGTCGACATCGGGACCGGGACTGGCCTGCTCGGACTCGTTGCCGCATCAAAAGATAACGTGAACAGCGTCATGCTCGCCGACGTTGACAAGAATGCGGTTGAGCTTGCGGAGTATAATTATGTTGCCAATAAACATGCCCTGCTCGCGGAGTGTTCCTTCATCTACTCAGACCTGTTCTCAAATATAGTAAGGCACTTCGACTTGATAATCTTCAACGCGCCTTATCTGAGACACGAGAAGAACACGGAAGGAGAAACGTCAAAGCAGTGGGATGGCGGCAAAGAGGGTATCGAGATCTCGATCAGGTTCCTCGAACAGGCAAAAGAGCATCTGAACGAGGGAGGATGCATCGTGCTTGTCGCAAGCTCGCTGAGCAACTTGAGGATGCTCGAGAAGAAGATCAAGGGGATGGACATGAGAATAGTTGACAGGGGCACCGCTCATGCATTCTTCGAGGATATAGTCGTCATGCTTATCCGCGCGTGAGTATCCGGGCTGTCTGCGTGCTAACGGCGGCCAGGCAGGCAGAGCATTTTGTACTCGTCGCTTCTCATGATGAGCTCATCACCTATCGTCAATCTGGTTATCGCCAGGTCCAAGACCTGCCTTCCCACCTTTATGGGGAAGAGTGTGCGCACCCTCCCCATGCTTGCAAATAGCTCTATGCATACGAAGACCTGCTCCTGTGGAGGCAACGGAGCCAATGCCTCGGCGAGTCTGGCAAACATCTGCTCCGCGCGTGTGTCGCCTTCGGTTGTCGGTTCTGTTGTCGAGTTCGAGCTATGGTCGTTCTTCTGCATCCTGGCGTCGGCATCTACCCCCATGCAGTCACGGAGCAACTTCCCGACTACATCTCTTAGCCCGCTCTTCCTCTCCTTTGAGAGCCCTGCGGCCGCGGTCCCATCTTGTGGAGGCCCCCTTACAGTCCCTGCCGGTGTTACCATAAATAGTATCTCTTTCGGGGGATATTTAGAGGTACGTAGAACATTCGTCTGCAGACACTCTTTGAGGGCGGATGCCCAGACGAGTTCAAGTGGCCAGGATTAGAGCCAGGAGAACTCGGACACCTTCCTCCACGCTGGCCATCTCTTTTCAATCAATGCGTCGAGGCTATACTTGCTCGTTCCATATCCTGCGTTTATTATCATCAGCGAGATGAATACCAGGGCGTAGATGATCCCTGTCCCTATGTCGGTGGAACCTGGCCCATATGGACCGCCAAATCCCTCGGGGACAGCCCAAATGAACAGGCTTAATATGAATCCCCCGACGTATCCTATCTTCCTCATAAAGCCGAATATCAGGGAGAACGCGAGCGCTAGCTCCAGAACACCAACTAGGTAGACCCAGAACACTGGGTTGATCGCTGACTGCGCAGCCCAGAAGCCGAACCATGGAGCGAGCCACGCTGGCTGACCGGCTGCTGCATTCGATACCATGCCGGGGAATACGTCAGGCAGGCCTGGCGAGAATTTCATCGCCCCGTCTATGCCCCAGACTATGCCAAATATTATCCTAAGCGCGGACTTCAGCTGCCAGTTCTTGCTGGAGAAAAACCCGTGTGACGTCCCGCTGGGCATGTTACCCCAGCACAGGCAAAAGCTATAAAGATATGATGTCATAAGATAAACTGTCTTTGAATAGGTCAGTGTGAGCGCATGGCAGATGAGATTAGATACGAGCCCATGAATGAGATTAAGACGGGGAAGTACATTATGATAGACGGGACTCCGTGCAAGGTCGTGGAACTCGAGCATTCGAAACCCGGCAAGCACGGATCCGCCAAGGTCAGGATAACCGCAATAGGCATCTTCGACGGTTCGAAGAAGACCCTGCTCTCGCCTAGCCACGGAGATGTGGAGGTTCCCGTCATAACGAAGAAGAGGGCTCAGGTCGTGTCCGTGACCGGAAGCACGGTGCAGCTCATGGACCTGGAGAACTACGAGACGTTCGAGTCCGACATTAAGGAGGATTTCAAGGATCTCAAGGCTGGGGCCGAGGTCGAAGTCATTGAGACTATGGGAAAAAGAGCGCTACTTAGGATATTAAGCGGATGAAAATATGGATATACGGATACAGAAGGAATTCGACAACAAACTGCTGAAGAGGAAAGAGATTAGCTTCGTCGCTACTTACACCGGAAAGACTCCTTCAAAAGAGGAGCTTAGGCAGGAGCTATGCAAAAAGCTTGGGGCAAACCCCGAGCTTACCGCTATGGTCCACGTCGACCAGCTCTTCGGGCAGACAGTCAGTGAGGGAAAGGCACACCTCTATGCTGACAAAGCTGCCATGACGGTGGAGCCAAAGTACCTTGCGGAGCGCGGAAAACCGAAGGAGAAGAAAGAGACCGCTGCGCCGCCTGCAACGGCTAAGGCAGAGGAGAAGAAGTGATTAGATGACTGATGAGAAACCAAAAGCTCCCGCCAAGAAGAAGGTCATAAAGCCGTACAAGCCTGCTGCGAAGTTCTGCCCGAGGTGCGGGTGCAGGCTCGCCGACCACGCCGACAGACTCACTTGTGGAAGATGCAGTTACATGGAGCTCAAGTCCAAGACCGCGAAGAAGTGATCTGGGTTGGTTGCGAGAAGGCGGAAGGATAGATGCCGTGGAAAGCAGCTCGCTTTTACGGGCCTGATTGTCCTATTCTTGGCTTTCTTCGTGCTCTCTACTTTGTATCAGCAAGGCAGCATATCCGCAGATCTGGCGCAGGAGCTCATCACCACGATTATATCCCTGAGCTTCCCATTTGCTGCACTGACCTGGATGTACTTCAGGGGAGGCACGACGAAGAGGATATTCCAGTCGCTCGGGCTGGCCAAGGACTGCTTCTCGCTTAAGATGCTGGCGATGGGTGCACTCATATTCCTGATAGTAATCTTGATGGAACTGTCAATAGGGACGATAGTCCAAGTGACCGGCGTGCAGATAAACACGAACGCGAGCATCGTCTTTGCCAACGCACCACTCTGGTTCGTGCTATTCGTCACCATAATCGGCCCGATCGACGAGGAGATATTCTTCAGGGGATTTGCCGTGCCAAGGATAGGGATCATCCCCAGTGCCCTGGTCTTCGGCCTGCTTCATGCGAGTTACGGCTCCACATTCGGGGTGGAGATCATCGCGGCATTCATCTTCGGAGTAATAACTGGATACGTCTTCAAGAGGACAAAGTCGCTGTACCCTGGCATAGTCGCACACATCCTAGTGAACAGTCTTACCGCGACGCTCGCCCTGATATTCCTGCACCTGGTGTGATTGGATGATTGCGAAGGTCATCGTGGTGGAGCCGAAGTACCAGATAAACATAGGCTACATCGCAAGGGTCGCGATGAACTTCGGAGTCAAAAGACTGTTCTTCGTAAAGCCGCGCGCAAAGCTGGATGGGCGGCAGTCGGTGATGTATGCTAAGCACGCCGTCTCGCTCCTCGAGGGTGCTGTCATCTACAAGACACTGAGAGAGGCGACAAAGGATTGCGATGTGGTCATCGGCACCACAGGGATCTGGCAGAAAGCAGGAGTCAACTTCGGCAATGTCTACTCATTCGAAGACGCGCTCGGGAGAGTCGGACGCTTAGGCAAGGACACGAGGGTGGCGATACTTGTCGGAAGGGATGACATAGGCCTCCGCAGCGACGAGATAGAAACCTGCGACATAGTGGCGCATATCGAGACCAATCCGGATTATCCGGTGCTCAACATCTCGCACTCGCTTGCGATATTCCTTTACCTGGTAAACAGGGAAAGATTCAGGCTCCAGGTCTCGCGCGAGTATGCCGACAGGGAGGAGATGGACAATCTCATGCTGGTGCTTGAGAAAATGATAAAGAAGAAGAAGAAAATAAGGAATAGGAAAGCGGTCTTGAATACGTTCAGGCGGGTCATCAGCCTGGCGCATCCGAACAGGCAGGAGGTGCACGCCCTGATAACGGCACTCAGCTGAGTGCCTTTACTTTGAGCCCTTCTTCCTCTTGATGATCTTTACCTTCGCTGGCGTCAGCAGCAGCCTCGAGTCGTCGATCATCGCGATGTCTCCATTTATCTTCGTGATGTACGTCTTCAGTGCGGCTACAACGTTGTTCCTAGTGGTAGGCCTCTTGGACAGCTCGTCGATGCTAAGAAGGATTATGTTCTTCTTGTCGAGCTCATCCTGTATGAGCTTGACCTCGTCCTCGCTGTTTATCGAGACGGGCTTCACGTACATGTCTGCTGGTTCGTGCAGGACGTCAACGTCCTCCATCTCTGCAGAGCTCATGTACTCTTCTATGTCCATTCCCTTTTGTGTGGTGCCGAACGCTTGGCCCAGCTTGTCGAAAACTCCCATTCCAATCGCCTTGACCGTTATAGTCAGTATCTCATTAAGAAAAAGGATTTTTAATCCTTTCTCAACCCCGACGATACCTGTCTTACCTGGGATTTACCGCATTTTTCGCAAAAATGGAGTGCATAACCGTGCGAAAGAAACTTTTATAAATCACAAAAACAGAGTATTCGTTATAATGTGATGACAATGGCAGCGGCAAAACCTCCGATGTTTGCACATATGGCAAGTGCGCCAATTCAGACACTGGTTGGAGATTGTGAACTTAGGGCTGTAAAACATATCCAACGGCTTGTTGATGTTGCAGATGTTTTTAGGACCGCTGGAAGCAGGAATGGTGGCGCAAAAGAAGCTACAAGAAGAGCTGCAAAAAAGCTTTCTGAGATCGCAAAGGACGGAGACCTTTTAGGAGAGGCCCTTTTTGAGAGTCTTGGCAGGGGTGGGGTGATGTTTAGAAGCTGGGACGAAGACCTCGTTGCTATGTGCGAACATTTTGCGATAGCTGCGGTGTGCTGGGAGCATCTTGAAGTCATTGCCAGAGCCAGTGACGATCCAGACAAGCTGCATGTTGTAGCGATACGTGCTGCTGCAGCCGCGAAAAGATGGAATAGGCTGACCGTTTTTGGACTAGACACGGAAGTCAACCGCATTAGAGCTTTGACGAACAGCTTTGTGGCATACCAGCAGCATGGCTATGAGATGATCAATAAGGAGAGATGGCTAGATCTGGTGTGCCTTATTGGAGAGATGGCTGACAGATCGATGGCAGCAGGTGCGAGCGCTGAGCAGGTGCTTTTGTATGCTAAGCCATTGCTTATTGAGGCACAAAAGCAGAAGCAGGTAGGGCACGACGATTAGTCAATATTAGGCAGCTGGTCCATTATCCTCTTCGTTATCTCTTTCCCGAACAGCAGACGCAGCATCTCATCTGAGCCTGGCTTTCGGAGGTCTGCGACTCGCGTTATGCCGGCATTGTACATGAGCCGCGCTCTTACTCTTCCGACCTGCTCCAATCGGGTGAGGTCGATGAGCTCCTTCTTTATCCCGTAGCGCATCCTGACGCGCACTTCCAGAAGCTTGGCCGTGTTCGCGTGCATTATCTTTCCGATCTCCATCCCCGCATAGAGCATCCAGTCTGCATTTGTTATTTTCGAGTAGAGCGCACCGGGTGTCGTCCCGTATGCCAAGACTATCTCTGGTTCTGCCTTCTCGCTCATCCAGTCGTTGAGCAACAGCGCTGTGCTGAAAGGCTTGAGCGGGTCGTAGTATATCTGCTCTGCTGACTCATAGCTGATGCCTCCTTGCATGATCTTCTCGTACTCGAAGAACCTCTCCTCCGCCTCTTCCGTCGCCTTCACGTACGGGCGCATCTCTATGGTGTTGGTTATCATAAACAGGTTTCCTATCTCATCTGTGACCCTGGGCAACGTGTCGATTATCCACTTTGCGGAGAGAGGGTCGATGTAGAGTTCGCTGACTCGCGCACCCATCCTTGTGGCGTTGTAGATGCTTCCTTTTTTCTCAACGAAGCCCCATGTCAGAAGCTCGTCCAGTATGTCCTGCGTAATCAGGCCGAGTTCCCTGCTGTTCGCGTATTCATATCCGTAGAAGGTCCCCTTTAGGAAGTCGACTATCGACTCGGCGCTTCGGAGGAAGTCGCTTGCGACGAACGAGAGGATGTGGGTCCTTAGCACGGACTGCACACCTAATTTGGATGACACCGGCTCAAGATCTGCGTTGATGTATCTTGCGTAGATGTCCACAATGTCGCTCTTTGACTTGGCAATCAGGAGCGCCCTCCCTATCTTGTCATACTTCGGCCTGCCTGCGCGTCCGAAGAGCTGCGTCACCTCATTGATGCTCATCTTCGCGGCACCCTCGCCCTCGCTGTACCGTGTTGTATCCCTTACTAGCACGGTGTGCGCGGGGAGGTTGACACCGATCCCAAGAGTTGTCGTCGAGCATACTGCTTTCAGGGCGCCGCTCTTGAACGCCTCTTCGACCGCATGCCTCTGCACGTTGACGAGCCCGCCATGGTGGAATGCTACACCGCGCTCTACGGCTTTCGCAAGTTTCTCGCACTGCAGAGTCGGCTTGCTCAGGGCGCTGAGCACCTTTGCAGACACTTCCATAAGCTTCGCCTTCTCTTCGGCGGAGAGAAACTTCTCCATTACGGGTGCGAGCTTCTCCGCGCCAGCCTCCGTATTCCTTTTTGTGCTGTAGAAGATGAGCAATTGCTTCCTCCGCTCGACGGTGTCCTCTGCGACGCGTATTTCGGGGATCTTGTTGCTGCCCCCCAGTGCCTCCTCCCTGTCTTCGAAGTACGCCCTGTCGTTCAGCACTATCCCTTTTTCGAGTAGGACAGGCCTGTAATCGCTCTCTATCAGCTCCCCACCCAACCACTTTGCAATGTCGTCTGCGTTGCCTATGGTTGCGCTGAGCGCTATGAGCTGTGCATGCCTAGATGTCCTGCGCAGTCGGGTTATCAACACCTCGAGCGTGGGCCCCCTGCCGCTGTCATCCAGCATGTGTATCTCGTCGAATATTATGCACCCTATGCTGCCGAGCCAGTTTACGCCGTGTCGTATCAGGCTGTCGAACTCGAAAAAGGGATAGT
>JAKAWC010000002.1 GCA_021817125.1 Microcaldota archaeon | reverse complement strand
TTTGCAATCGACCGGTTCGTAAAGTCTATGACGTCCGAAACGATAAGGAGAATCGCGCCATTGATACCTATGGAGGCGCTGCTCTCTGCACCGAAAGTGTTGTAAAACTTTCAAGGAAAGCTATAATAAAAGCGTTTGCCGACATTGACTAACGTGATCTATTGCTCTACTTTATGTTCGTGACCCCTTTCTTTGAGAGAAGTGTCAACGATGAGATAAGGCGAGCTGCGCCATTCAAGGTCGTGAAGAAGAGCGTCAATTATATGATAATCGAGAGTAAAGGCAAGAACCTTGCACAGAAGCTTTGCAAGGATAAGGGTGTATTCGTCTACAGCATATTTCCGATACTTGCCAGGAGGAAGGTCGACAAGAGGAGGTACGTTGATTCCATCTACAAGGCGTTGATGGATGTGAAGCCGAAGAAATGGGCGGATATTAAGATAGAAATCCTCGACGTTAACAGCAAGCAGGGCTTCTCTGCGAAGGACCTTGAGGTCAAGTTCGGAGAGCGCATGGAGGGAGATGGACTCTCGATAAACATACTCAGGCCCCAGACGCTGCTCTATTCGGTGATATGGGACATGGAATGCTTCGTCGGCATCGGAGATATGAAACAACTTGAGAAGGGTTTTCTTGACCCGTTCAGGCACTATGCCAGAGCGAATGCGGGAATCGGACGCGCAGAGCTGAAGATACGCGAGGCGTTCGACGACTTCGGGCTACATGGACGCGGAATTGCCCTTGACCTGGGAGCTGCACCTGGCGGCTGGAGTGTCTTCCTCGCGCAGAATGGCTACAAGGTCATCGCTGTCGATAACGGAGATCTGGCTTATGGTAAGATAAAGCGCCTGGAGCTGCGCTGCCGTATTATGGATGGTAAGAAAGGGGACGCTGAGTCCGGGCTGAAGAGGTGCGACATACTGCATATCAGGTCAGGTTTTGACGGTGCCCTCAGGTCAATTGACCTGAAGAAGGTAGACCTCCTCGTCAACGACATGAACATAAGGCACAACCTCTCTGCTGAGGCTATGCTCAAGTTCTCAAAGAAGATGCGCAAGGGCGTTCCAGCCCTGATGACGGTCAAGTGCGTAAGAAGGAGCGTAGACCGGTATCTCGCCCAGACCAAGAAGATCCTCTCGAAGGATTTTGAGGTGGTGGGAGTGCGGGTGCTCCCGCACAACAGGCAGGAGGCGACGATGCTTCTGCTAAGGAAGTAAAATGGGTGTGGTGTGCCGTAGCCCCTCTTCTGTTTTAGGTGACATTTGACTTAGCGGCGTTTTGCCTTGCACGCTCACTGTGTGCGCATCGGCTCGTTTCATCCGCATCTGTGCGCTCGTAGTGTCATAGCTTTTTGCACAGGAGCGGTCCGTTTCTGCTCCGAATCGGGCCTTGAACCCTACACACTCTGCGTGGAGAGAGCTTCCTCAGCCATTGAAGGCCGTCAGCCACCCGCACACCACAAGATTCTTATGGGTTACATGGTTTATAATAGTATGTTTGAGGGCGTGCTGATGCAAGTCGGGTTGGGAGGCTCGATCCTGTCAGAAGGGATAGTAATAGCTGCAATAGCGCTCGTTATATATCTGATATTCAAGATTGGGAAGTCTTTCATGAAGATCATCTTCGGGCTGATAGCAAATAGCGTACTCGGGATAATAGCGCTGTATATCCTCAACAGCGTCTTCTCGCTTGGGATACCATACGCTATCGGTACGGTAATCCCGACGGTTCTATTCGGCCTGCCGGCTGTGGGCACTATGGTCATACTCAGACTTGCCGGAATCCCACTCTAATCAGCGTGCAAGCGATATGTCTGCCCTTTTTACGGTCTTTCTCTTTGCATGGGCGCTGAGCTTCACTGCCTTCTTTGCCACAGAATACGCATAAACGTTCAGCATGTCTGCGAATTCGGTCGCAGCATCATCGCTCACCCTCGCGGCACCCACCTCTCTGAGGAACCTCTTCGCCGTACTAGGTGATATTTGCATAAAACCATAGTCTAATGCAAGGTTATTGCTTAAAAACGTTGCTCATTAGTGGAATCCAGCTGACGGATATTTTAACTTGGCAGTTCAAATCCTCTTATGGAGTTCATTGAACCACGCGAGGAGCACATAGCCTCGCTCATCACGCTCGTGAAGGGAGTCTACCTCGACAAGCCAGACGCAATGTGGTACGACCATGAGCCAGATGAGGAGGAATTGGCGAAGATGTTTCGGGAGAAGCTCGCGCTGGTAAGGGCGTGGCAGGCTGCTGACGCTATCGCCATAGAGGCTGGCGAAGTAGCTGGCGAATGCGAGATAATCAAGGAGAGTGATGGCATCGGCGTCGTAGGGATCATAGTCCGGAAGGAGTTCAGGTCTAGGGGGATCGGGAAAGAGCTGCTGCTGTTTGCCGAAAAGATGGCGGTGAGTATAGGGATCTCGACTCTTAGAGCAGATGTGTCAGCGAGCAACAAACGCGCAGTGGAGTTCTTCAAGAGGATGGGCTTTAGGACGGTCCCTGCTGCGGCACAGCCGGCGGGCGGAAGGGAGACCGAGAGCCTGGAGAAGATACTCTAGGAGGAGGCATTGTAAGCAGCCAGCGCACTACCCGATGACTGCGCGAGGATGACATATACCGCATGGTTCGCTTTCGGTGCGGCATACCGTACTACCCACACAGCATGGTACTGCGTCCCCCCGATTGTCGTCGAGTTATATGACTGCGCGGTCACGGTGACGTTATGGAACCCGTACCTGCCCACGAATGCGGTCACAGAAGTTATGTTTAGGAGGTATGACTTCGTTATTGCAACCGGATACGATGAGATGATGTATGAGTTGCCGTTCGATGCCTCATAGATGTTGCAGCCAGACGTATATGTATTCTCCAGCCTGTAGACAAACCCGTACTTGGGGTAGTCGAAAGAGACTATCGAATACGATGGGCATGGCGACGTAGCATTTGCGACGACCGCGACTACTATATGCCAACTGCCCACGAATGTGGACTGGGTAGCGTTGGTGATGTTTATAGCTGCGCCTGGATTGGCATTCTGCATGTCGCTAAGGACCAGGCTTTCTGCCTGCACCTTGGTGACCGCAGGTGTGAACACGTTCTGGAGTGCGTAAGAGATGATTCCGATGACCGCGACCACCACTATCGTGGCGAGTAGCACTTTTGCTAGCAGTTCCATAAGGAGACATTCGAGATATAGATATATAAGTTTAGCGTCGAGCCGCTGCACCGCCATCGACTACTTTCGCCAGCCTGAGCGATCTGTTGACTATCCCGGTGAGGCCGACGCTCTTCGCCAGCTCCTTCATCTTCTTCACCTGTGTTGCGGTCGCCGGATTCTTTGCATTGATGGAGCATACGTCCTTGTATGGCCTTATTGACTCGTCGTATGTTCCTATGGACCTTGCCACACGTATGATCTCGTCCTTGTCGAATCCCACTAGCGGGCGCAGTATCGGGAGCTTTATGCCATCCTGCGATGCGCTCAGATTCTGCATGGTCTGCGACGCCACCTGGCCGAGGCTCTCACCTGTTATTATCGCACCTGCCCCCTCCTTCTCAGCTATCTTCTCGGCTATCCTGAGCATGAAAGCCTTCAGCAGGATGAGCTCGTACTTGCCGGCCTTCATTGAGTAAGATTGGAGGACATATGCAGGGATGTAATACGTCTTCGAGCCAGAGCCGTACCCTGATAGGATCTTTATCAACGCTGGAACTTTGGATTGAAGAGCGTCTTCCGCATCCCGGTAGCCGTGTATGTGCACGTATATCGGCTCTATTCCCCGCTTCATTGCATACCATGCGGCCACAGGGCTGTCTATTCCCCCGGACAGCAGCACTACGCCCTTACCACTGCTCCGTACAGGAAGTCCTCCCTGCCCACGCACCTTTTCACAGGTCAGGAACGCAGCATCCTTTGTCACGTTTATGTGCATGTCTGTAGTGAAGCCGTGTGTTGTCGGCGTGAAACCTGCAGCTTTTGCAACCTTAAGCACCTTCCCAATTATGTCCCTCGAGTCGAAATCAAACTCCTTGTATGTTCTGTGAGAGTTTATCCTCACGCTTCTCTCCTCCCCCTTTACCTGCCTGAGCATCTTCCTCGCTGTCCTCGTTATCGATGCCAGGGTAGGTTTGGTGACATGGGATACGGTCACGTTGCTGATGCCGAAGAGCTTTGAGAGCTTTGCCTTTATGCGCTCCTCGTCAGATCCCTTCTGGAGCCTCAGCAGGAACCTGTCGTACATAGGCTCGAACTTGTACTTCTCCCCTTCGAGCTGCTTGTTGAGGTTGTTCCTAAGCAGGTTGATGTAGTCTCCCCTGTTCCGGCCGCGCAGCCAGAGCTCGCCAAAGCTCACGACCAGTACCTTCTCACCATCGGTGAATTTCATGAAAAGGATTAGGAGAAGAATAAATAATAAGTTGCCTATGCCCCCTCAGGCCCTCGGCTTTATTACGTTTGGCGATGTAGGTCTGCCAGGGGCGAAGACGTTGGGGCCGGATGCCGGCACTGCGCTCGGTACAGAGCTTGCCTGGTCTTCCGATGCCGTTCTTTCTTTAGACACTTCCTTCTTGCCGTATAAGTTGTGCAACCCCGCAATGAGGACGGTCACCATCCAGCCGCTCACGCCCAATGCGGATATTGCGCCGAATGCCTCGAACGCGATTGCATTGCCCGGAAGCACTCCGAAGTATGTCACGATTGCGCCGATCCCTGAGAGACCCGCGACTCCGAGAAACGCCAGCGAAAGGTTTGTCAGCGCGCCTGCGTTGTATGCCCTCGCCTGTTTTCGCTCTTCGTCTTTCCGAATCTGCTCCCTCTCCTCCTGCCTGTGCTTTGAATGCCTATCCATTGCAAGGTTGTACAGATGGTTTACTTTCGTCTCGTTTATTCCAGGTTTCGAGCCAGGTACGCCATTTTTATAAGCATCATGCTCTGCGTTTACCATCTCGTAAAGGCGCTTTTCCGCGGTCCTGGCATTGTGGATGCCTAGCCCCTCTGCGAGCGTCGTCAGCACCCCTGCAGCTGTACCTATGAGTAGCATGTCTCCGAGGATAGGGATATTCCCAAGGTGGGAACTGAGATACCTGCTGGTTGATGCTAGTAGATACGTCTTCGCGTATGCGAGATCTGCTGCAGTCATCGCCAGCGTTGTTACGAGCACCTCTGCAAAGCCCTTAATCCTTGTCTCTTTCCTCCTTTGGATGATAGCGAGGTCGTGGGCATAATCTTCGGCGTCCAGCCCTGTCGGCACTCTGGGCCGCCTTGCGGCATCTGTCGCACGCTTGTCGCGTTCGAAGACGTTGTGCACCTTTTGGGCAGTTCTCTTTACTGGAGATAGGCACGCCTGAAGCTTAATCTCGACCTCGTTGGGGTGAGCCGAAGTTACAGGTACAGCTCTTGCCTTTGGCGCCATGGATTCACTGAGATTTATTATGCAGGCTTACCTTATTAATATTAGGCGGAGAATACGCTGAATAGCGGAACAGAGCTGAGAAAATAGCGTGTTTTTGCACACTTCGTTTAGGAGAGGGTTAGGCTGGTGCCTGCCTTATCTCTTTCTTGTTCGGCTTCCTGTTCTGGACGACGGAGTACTGGTAGCAGCGGCTTGTGCAGAAGTACTTGATGTTGCCGTTCTTCCTGACATACATCATGCCGGTGCCCTTTTCCATCTCGCTGTTGCAGTTTGAGCATCTTACCATGTGATCATCTTGCCCTTATCGGCTTGTCCTCCCTGCTGGTGTCCGGGAGCCTTATCATGTCTCCCTGCTTGATCCTGCCTGCGAGGTTCCTTCTTATGACACGTCCTTTGTCAGGCCCCTCCATTATCTTGCACATTACCTGCCTTATCTCTCCGTATATGCCTGTCCTTATGCGGATCACTTCGACAACCTCTGCAAGGAAGCCGTCGAGCTGCTGGACTTTCTGCTCCTGCGGGGCCCTCTGCTCTGCTGGCGCTTTCTGCTCCGGTGCAGTCTTCTGTGCGGTCTTCTCCTCTTCTGGCATTTGGTTCACTGCTTCTTTTCCACCACTGGTGCGGTAGCCTTCGCAGGCGCCTTCTCCTTCTTAGGGGCAGGCGCTGCCTTTGGCGCTACAGGTGCAACCGCCCTTGGTGCTTTGCCTGTGGTCTTTGCTACCACTTCGCTGACTGCGCTCTGTGCCTCGCCAGGCTTCTCGACCGCAATCGCAGCGCATGTGACGCTGAGTCCTGCGGCCTTGCCAAGCTCGAGCTTTGCGGGCGTATAAACAAGTGCGATGTTTTTCTGCTCACACAGTCCGGGGAGGTGCATAACCACTTCTTCTGGCTCGACATCTTCGGCGAGCACGACGAGAGTTGCGAGTCCGCGCTCAACGCTCTTTGTCACTTCGTTGACGCCCTTCCTCACGACTCCGCCCTTCTTTGCGAGACGTATGGCCTCAAGAGCCTTCTCAGATACATCCTTTGGGGTTTCGAATTTCACATATGCTTTTGCCATATAGACACCTCTTGTCATTGGTGCACAAGTAGTGCAATTATTGTGTCAAGATACATATAAAATACTATCAGTCAAGGAAGTCCTGCGGCTTCGGCGGTTCCGGTGGCTGGCCCTTTCTCTGCCGGATCTCCTTGACGACCTTGTCCTGCAGTTCCTTAGGAAGCTTCTCGAAGCCTGCGTACTCCGGGTACCATATCGCCCTTCCCATGGTGAGGCCCCTGAGTTCGTTTGAGAATCCCTTTATGACCTCAGCGACAGGCATCTTTGCTATGACCGTGACGGCACCGCCTTCCTGCTGGATCTCGATTACCTGACCGCGCTTGCTATTGAGGTAGCCGATGATATCCGACAGGTATTCCTGTGGTATGTTGATCGTGAACTTCTGCTTCGGCTCGAGCAGGACTACTCCCGCGGTGAGCATTCCTGCAAAGACCGGCCTGCGCATGGCGGGGATTATCTGCGCCGGTCCCCTATGAACAGGGTCTTCGTGGATCGTTGCGTCCTTTATCAGGACCTTGACGCCGGTGACCTTCTCCCTTGCCAGAGGCCCGTCGTTGACGGCTTCCTCGAATCCCTCGGCGAGGAGCTCCATTACCTCGTTCAGGTACTGGACCCCGTGCGAAGCGTCGATGAGCACGTTGGTGCCTGCGATATATTCGAGGCCCCTCGCCTCCTGCCTGTCCATTCCCGCCTTGACAAGGTCTTCGAGGTATGCTTTGCCCTTCGGCTTGCCTGCCTTGATCGTGCCCTCCTCTATGAGCTTGACGACGCCAGGCTCGAGAGGCTTTACATCGATGTAGAATCTTGAGTGCTTGTTCGGCGCCTTCCCTTCTATATCCTTCGCCTCACTCTCTATGGTCTCCCTGTATACGACGATAGGAGGGCTTGTGGTGATAGGCACCTTGAAATCATCCTTGACCTTCGTCTCTATAATCTCCAAATGGAGCTCCCCCATTCCGCTGACCAGGTGCTCACCTGTCTCCTGGTTTATGTTGACCAATATAGTCTGGTCCTCCTTCGAGAGTTCCCTGAGCGCAGAGATAAGCTTCATCGTGTCCCTTGTGTCCTTAGCTTCTATGGCTTTTGTAACGACAGGCTGCGAGTAGTGCTTTATCTGCTCGAAAGGTTCTATGTTATCCTCGCTGAGCGTGTCTCCGATTGAAAGGTCCTTCAGACCGACAAGTGCGACTATATTTCCTGCGGATATCGACTCTACCGGGACGCGGTCTGGACCCATGTACAGGCCAAGCTGCTGGACTTTCTGCCTCTCTATCCTTCCGGACACCGAGAGCTCAGTTCCTTTCCGCACAGTCCCGGAGAAGACTCGCGCTATCGCGACCTCTCCGCTATGCTGATCATAGTGAATTCCGAATACGATCATGTTGACCTTTGCGCTGGCGTCGGTAGCCATCATCGCCTTGCCATCCTCACTGTCGAGGTCGCCGTGCCACAGCAATGGTATCCTGTACTTCTGCGCTTCCCTGGGGCTAGGCAGGTGTTCGATGCACATCGAGAGTATCGCCTCATCGATGGGTGCCACTTCCTGCAGCTTCGCCTCGTCTCCCTTCTCGGTAAGTTCGAATATCTGCTTGAACGTAGTCTTATATTTTTCCATGACCCGCTTTGAGACCGCCCACTTCTTGGCAGCGCTGCCGATTGCCACGCTGCCCTCCTCTACACTGACCCGCCATTTCTGTGCGTATTCCTCTGGAGCGAACTGCGTTATGAGGTTGTTGACGTTCTTTATCAGCTCGAGCAGCCGCTGGAACGTCTGGTCGGGAGTCAGCCTGAGCTCTGTGAGGAGCCTGTCTGACTTGTTGATGAATAGAATCGGTTTCGCCTTCTCCTTGAGCGCCTGCCTCAGCACGGTCTCGGTCTGTGGCATGATGCCCTCCACTGGGTCCACCACCAGGACTACGCCGTCGACGGCCCTCATCGACCGCGTCACGTGGCCGCCGAAATCTACGTGGCCAGGAGTGTCGATGAGGTTAATGATAAAGTCCTTGTCCTTATAGTTGAATGCAAGAGATATGTCTGCCGACTTGATCGTCATCTTCCGCTCCTTCTCTATCGCCTCGTAGTTGGTGTAGAGGGCGTCTCCCGCCACCGTCTTCGATATTATTCCAGCCCTTGCAAGCAGTGAGTCGGTAAGCGTCGTCTTGCCGTGGTGCACGTGCGCGATTATGGCGACGTCCCTGACCCTATCTAGGTCGGTCATTATTCTGACTACTTCTTCTGCTACGAATTCTTTCCTGACCATTAGAATTACCTCGCGCTTCTGGCGATTCTCTCCAGCTCGACCTTCTTCTTCACTGCGTAGCTGTTAGGATCCTTGTTTGCAGCAAGGACGAGTTCGCTTGCCAACGCATCCGAAAGGCTGCGCCTCGACTTGAATGCGCCGACGAGTGCCGCCAGTGCGACGTTCCTCAGTGCGACATTGAGCCTTCTCTCTGCGCTTATGCCCACAGCGACGTTGTAGCTTATCCCTCCGTACCTTACGCGGGTCGTGTCCTCGACAGGGGCAGAGTTCTGCAGTGCGTCAACGAGCACCTGCAGCGGGTTCTTCCCGGTGTTTTTCTGTATCGAATCAAAAGCGTGTTCGACGACATGCATGACCTTGAGCTTCTTACCCTGGAGCCTACCCTCGGTTCGGATGACTTTCCCTCCGACCTTCTTGCCCGTGCCCCCTCGCATGAGCTTGTTCATGAGTCTCTCGATTATTGTGATATGCGTGGTGTAGTAGGTCATGTTCTTCCTTCGCCCATAGATATTTGGGAACGCGCGTGAGCCGAACGTTATGTATGCCGAGATAGATTGGTCTCTGACGACTACATCCTTCGGGCTGAACTTCCCGAACACGAGCTGCTCGTTTACGTTGACCACTTTCTGCGCGGGCCTTCTCCTTCTCGGCTCGCCCGCCGGTGCAGGTTCGACATCCGACATGATTGCAGGAGCGCCTTCCGCCGCAGGCTGTTCTGCCGCGAGCGGAGCGGCCTTCTTTCTTGGAGCCCTCTTCTTCGGGACGGCGTCCGTAGCTTCGACATTCTGTTCTGCGTTCTTGACCTCTTCTTCTGCCACAATAAGCACCATCATCTCTTAGGCTTGTCCTTCTTGCCCTTTGTTATCTGATAAAGATCCGTTCCATTGATTGCAATGACCCTATACTTTATCCCAGGAATGCATCCCATCTGCCCCCTCTGCGATCCGCCGAGCCCCTGTATCGTGACCTCATCGTGCTCATCGATGAAGTTTATCGAGCCGTCGTAAGGCACATACGCGCCCACTACGCTGCCGTTCTTTATCAGTTGAACGCGAACGCACTTGATCAGCCCAGAGTGGGGTTGCTTCTGCTGCAGCTGGAACTTCTGGAGGACGAGCGCCTTTGCCATCGGCACGCAGCCGACAGGGTCATACTTCTGCTTGAGGTTGAAGTACTTCCTCTTCCACCACTTCTTAAGGAGCCTGTGCTGTTTCCTGTGCTTCATGAGCTCCTTTGCTGCGAATTCTCCTCTTGGCAATCAATCACATTTAAGCGTATTCCTCTTTGAGTATGTTTGAGTTCCCGGCCTCGAGAACGGCGAGCCCGTTGACGGAGTACGGCTTCCCGCATATTGCACCTAGGTCCATCGAGTTGCCCTCGAACCGTATCGCCTTTACCTCGCCAACCTTGCATGCGTGCATGACGTCGCTTACGGTATCCGCTTTCCCCTTCGAAGCCACGATGACGAGCTTCGCGTGCTTCCCGTTGACCGCCTTCATGAGCTCGCGCGCACCTAACACTACCTTGCCCGTGTCTACGGCGAGTCGTATGTCCTTATTAAGGTCTGCCATTATATCATCAAGCGCTGGCTTATGCTCATTGTTCGAGACAAAGAGCATACAGGATATGCACTTTACAACAATTATTCTTCACGAAAAGGTATTTAAACCTATTCGAGACGCCTGGCGACGCTGGGCATCGGGCAGCCAAGGAGTAGTGGAAGTTTTATAGCAGTGTGGGTCGTAGTACTATTGTAGAAAAGGCCCGGCGATGTCAAAAGCAACGCTTGGAGTTGGATGCCAAAAGAGAGACTTGTCCTCAGATATCCCCACCGCTAATCTCATCCGTCTGCTGCCAGTGCTGAAACGACCGGCAAAGGGCAAGAAGGAGGCGAGGTACTGGGAGGAAGTTGGTGCGATGTTCGCGAAACTTGCTATTATCTCGGATGACGGGTCGCATGCACGCGAGGTCATAGCCGAGAATGTTAGGCGTGCATACCACAATGCAGGATACAACGGCAGGTCCGAGAGGCTGGCCGAGGATGCCAGGAGGGCAAAGCGGGACTGACTGTTTACGGAGTCCAAGTTTCTGCCCGTTTCTTGCATCTCTGTTCTTGGAGTTGCCGTCGGAGAGAACTAATTAATATAGCAGGTGGAAGCATTAACATAATCATGTCAGCTAGACAGGCAGTGAGTGCAAAGAACATGGAATTCGTCGCATCCATACGGGACGCCGGGCTAGCCGCACTGAGGTCTGGCCAGAGGAACGTCGCAAACACGCATTTCAGGAGGGCGGGCTTCGCAGCTCTGGTCATCGAGGCAAGGCGGGATTAGGTTACACTTGGTGAGATAGATGGGATTAGGACCTGCAAGGCATGGAATGAGATTCACAACAGCCGCGAGCAGAATCACGGAGAGAGTTGATCTTGGAAGGGAGGATGTTCCCGTCGTAGAAGCGAAACGCCCGTCCGATGGCAGGGAGCGTCAGGCGTACGCTAGCCTTGCAGAATTCTGGCTCGGGTGCCTGCCGCTTGCGGGAGATAACTTAGAAGCCAGGGCTCTGATCATGGGCAATGTGGCACAGTGCCTTGAGAATGCGGGAGAGCATGCGCTTGCGCGTCAGATTCTGCACGACAAGGTCTTGAGGACAGGAAAGTAGGCTTACTACCGCTGAATCTGCTGGTTGCAGCCTGGCACGCTTCCGACCTGACCCCCAAGTATTAGTTTTATGTAACCTAGCGCAGGCATGTCGAATACAGTGTAGCCGAGTGTCTGGTTGGTCGAGGGAGGGTAGTTTCCGAACTCTATGTCCAGTGCTGGATTGTTGTCCCCCCTCGTCAGGAAGTAGTAGCTGCTGCCAGTCCTTATCACTGCGACAAGCCTGTGTATTATGTCACCGCCGAAATAGTCCTGGCTGGTGGTCTGGTAGACTATGATGGGGTTGCTGAAGTTCTCACTTACCACCGTGCTGCCGACAAGTATTTTTGATGTCTGCACGACAAATTCGTGAACCCCGTTTATGGTCACGTTGCCGATTGAGTAGTTATATCGTATCAGGTTACCGTATTGCGTCGTCACCATGCACTTATAGTACTGGTTCTGCTTATTCTGGAGGGAGAGCGTATCGAGACACGCCGTATTGTAAAGTGCGACGGGATAGTTGGTCGCGTTGACGTACTCACTTATCTTGGATGCATTGTTGTTGACGTATGCAAAGTATGCGAGATACTCGCTCTGAATGCCGTCGTACATCGTAGAGAACGCGGCCCGGCTCACATTGATTACAGGGACGTGCTCTTGCATTACGAACGACGTTGCGTTGGTTATTCCATGCAGGAAGACGAGGTCACCCCTGTGCAATACGGGAAGCATGCTGCAACTGGCCACCGCATCTATTGGTGCCTTTGTCTGGAGGGTGAATATCAGGATGCCCCAGAGTGAGACGGCGATGACTAGCGCGATGGCTACGTCAGTGATACTCTTCTTTGCGCCCTCTGACTTGATGCTTGTCTTCAGCTCGGTCACGACGAGGGCGATGATGAACAGGAATATGGCTATGCCTATTATGACATTGTTGTAAATCGCATATATTGAGACAAGCACGACTAGAATCACATACGGCACATACTGGAGCAG
The DNA here is from genome assembly GCA_021817125.1 of Microcaldota archaeon. GTDB lineage: Archaea > Micrarchaeota > Micrarchaeia > Micrarchaeales > CABMGC01 > JAKAWC01. The sequence continues at coordinate 68,662 of JAKAWC010000002.1, read as the reverse complement.
CCCCTTAGCACCAGGCGCCTGTCCGGCTCGCTGTGCCTGGGGCTTGATCGCCTGCCCGATATCCTGCTTTGGTCTTGACCTTCTCGCTGCCACTGATGCACCGTTACTTCTTAACTATATAATTAGATATTTCTATGCCTACCGCTTTGGAGTCACCGTCCGCCTTCACCACGCCGATGGCAGTGCCGGAGTTGACTATCAGCGAGTCGTTGTGGCTGACCACCACGAACTGTGCGTCCTTCGCCATGTCCTTTATGAGAAGCGAGAGTTTCTTCGAGTTCTCCTTGTCCAGGGCCGCATCCACCTCGTCGAATATGTAGAGCGAAGATGGCTTGCACATATGTATCGCGAATATCAATGAGAGCAGAAGCTGGGCTTTCTCGCCACCAGACATCGAGTCGACGCGCTTGTAGTTGTTCCCGTTCTTTATCTTTATCTCCAGCCCTCCGTCCAGCGGGTTCTTAACGTCGTCCAGCTCTAGCGCGGCAGGAAGCGGCGAGAAGTACGCATACAACTTTGAGAAATTCCTGCTTATCGCCGTGAACGTTGCTACAAATGTCTCAAACTTCTTGGAATCTATCTCTTCGATCATGTTGATTACGGCCTGGCGCTCGGCTTCGAGTGTTGCGACCTTGGATGCGACTTCGTCTACATCCTTTTTCCTCTGTTCGTAGAGCTCTGGTGCCTTGAGGTTGACATTGCCGAGCTCCCCTATCTTTGATCCGATGATCACGAGCTCGCGCTCCATCTCCTCTAGTTTCTCATTTGCAGCATCTATCTTCTGGTCCTTGTAGGCTGCAAGCTCAATTGTAAGGTCGGTGAGCCTTACCTCCGCCTGACCCCGTTTTACTTTTAGGTCGCCGAGCTGCCTGTTCAGGCTATCCAGCTGGGCAGCGAGCTTGCCCCTCTCTATGCTGAGCTTTCTGATCTCTTCATCAATCGCCGCCTGCTTGTCAAATGCCTTCTTGGTAGAGGCGCTGCTGCTATTCACCTCCTTCTCTATCTCCTCCTTCGCCTTCTCGAGAATCTCTCCGCGAAGCTTCTTCTCTGCGGTAGTCTTCTTTGCGGCTGCAACCTCCTTCTTCGCTGCGGTAACCGCGGTCTCATCGTCGGTTATCTTCGAAACGAGCATGCTCCTCTCTGTCATCAGGGTGGCTATCTCCACCTGGAGCGCGGTTGCCCCATCGGTGAGCTTCTTTATCTTCTCCCGTTCGGCCTTGCCGAGCTTTGCAATCTTCCTGCCCGCTTCGACCGATTCGGTTATCAATCTAGCCTGCTGCTCCTTTGCCGCTGTGAGCCGCTCCATGCTTTCGAGCTTCTCCTTATCTAGCATCAGCATCCTCTTCTCTGTATCCCTGATCTTTGCGTCCAGTTCCTCAACATACGACGCACTGGTCTCCGCCTCGGCGGCAATCTCCTTGAGCTCGCCCTCGAGCCGTTCGCCATCCTTGCGCAGCGTGTCGAATTCCACCTCTATCGCAGCCTGTTCTTTCCTGAGCTGCTTCGTCTTTGCAGACAACGTTTCGTGCTCAGCCCTGAGCTCGGTCTTCTGTTTTGCCAGGAGTTTTATCTGGCCGTCGATCACTGAGACTGACATCCGTTTCTTCGTAGAGCCGCCGGACAGAATGCCGGACTGCTCGACAAGCTCTCCCGCCGGGGTGACGTACCTGTGCTTGCCTATGCCGTGCTTCTTGGCATCCTCAGTTCCCTTTATCACGTAGGTGTTGCCGAGTATGTAGTTGAAGACCTTCTTGAACTTTGCATCAAACTTAATGAGGTTTATCGCAGGTTGCATGCTGTCTGAGTAGTCGACATCTTCTGCCCGGAGCTCCTTCAAAGGCATGAACGTGAGTCTGCCAAGGTCGTTTTTCTTCAGGAACTCGATCATCTTGTTGGCGGTGCTTATGGTGTCTACGACCAGGTAATCAAACCTGGCGCCTGCCGCCGTCTCGACAGCTATCGCATCGTCAAGCGAGTAGGTGCAAAGCTCACCCGCCTTTCCGTAGAAGCCGTCCTTGTCGGTAAATGCATCTTTTATCTTTCCTACCGACGCGTTCTCACGGACCATGCTGCGCTGCTCCATGAGTTGGATGTGCCTCTCGTCTATGTCAGATATTTCGTGTTCTATCTGACCCAGCCTGTCTTCTGCGGCGGTGACCTCGGTCTGTTTCAGTTTGCTCTCGGAGGTAAGCTTTGATGCCTTCTTCGCTATGTCGTCGAGCGTTCTCTTCTTCTCGATGCGCGCCTTCTCTGCCTTTGTTTGCGCCTTGTCAGCATTCTCCTTGTTCGACCTGCCCAGAGTTATCTCTGTGTTGAGCGTGCCTATGTTTGCCTGGAGCGAATTTATCTTCGCCTCGTATGAACCTATCTCATCCGATGCCACTTTGAGCCGCTTCTCTACTTCCTCCTGGCCTAGCTCGGTACTCGCCTTTGACTCGCCGAGCTGTGCCGTTATCTCAGCGAGGGCCTTCTTCTTCTCCTCGATCTTCTTTGCATCGGTCTCGACAGTCTCCTTTGCCTTCCTTATCTCTTCGCTCGCGCCCTTTGAGAACTTGCTCTTCTCATCCATCTCCCTGGCAAAGTTGTCCACTTCGACTGCGATGGTCGCAAGCTCCTTGTTTATCTCTTCCAGCTTCTTGTTGGTCTCGCCGGCGTTCTTGCTGCCTTCCGCAATCTCCTTCATTATTATCTGCCTATCGGCGCTGAATTGCTCTATCTTCCGCGTCTGCTCGTCGGTGCCCGCCTGGATCTCGTTCGCCTTGGCGTCCATGAGCGCCATCTCCTTGGTGTAAGAGTCCAGAGACTGCTGTGCCTGGCCCTTCCTAGACGTGAGAATGCTATAGTTGAGGATGCGTTGCCTTGCGGCGAGGGTGGTGTACTTCTCTGCCGCCTCCTTCTCCTTCTCGAGCTCCCCCAGGAATGCACCCCGCTCGTGCAGCATTATATTCGCTTCGTTGACCTTGGTCGAGACCTTCTCCAGCTCCCGCATCGCCTCGGTCTTCTTGGCCTCAAACTCCTGTATGCCAGCTGCGATGTCTATAAGCTCCCTCCTTTCCCTCGGGGACATGTCGCTTATCGCCTGGATCTCCCCTTGTGCTATGGTGCTGGTCTCATCGATGTGGATGTTGTGCTTCTTGAGCACCTCTGTGACTTCCTGCCTGGTCGTCTTCTTCCCATTGACCTTGAACAGCGCCTTGCCGTCTGCGCGGACCGCATGGAGTATGGTTATATCCTCATCACCTGAGAACTCCGCCTTTATGTATGCCTTTGGAAGCTCGCCTGCTCTCTTCTTCTGCCCAAGCATTATGAGGTCAGTGAGCTTCTTAGCCCTCATCCTCCTAAGAGAGGTCTCGCCGAGGCCAAAGAACAGTGCATCGCATATGTTGGACTTGCCGCTGCCGTTCGGCCCGACTACACATGTGAACCCGTTGTTGAAAAGGAGCTCGGCGTGCTTGAAGGACTTGAACTTGTCCAATACCAATGACTTGAGGTATAGCATTACTGCACCGGTCGCATTTATTCTTAGAGAACTAATCTTTAAATTCCTTGCTCTTCTTTGCGTCGGAGTTGCTTCTCCCTCTGCGCCAGCATGTGCAGCGAGATGATAGACTCGAGGTGGGCTGCGGTGACGACGCCTACGGGCTTGTTGCCCTTCAGCACCACCCCCAGGGGGGCATCATTGCCCTCTATCGTGGCAAGCGCATCTACAAGATTGGTCTTCTCGGTGAATGTCGGCACGCCAACCGCAACGTCCCTGACCAGTACGGCCCCTCTGGTCCTCCTGGCCCGGTTAATTGCTGCAAAGTAGAAGTCGTTTCCCATCCGGGTTATCGCGATATGATCCTTTGCGTCCTTTATCTCAGTGTAGAGGTCGCTCAGCATCCTGCCGGGCTCAGTGAATATGAATTTTCTCCTTATCGCATCCTTGATGGTCAGCCCAGCGGTCTCCTTTCTAATGACTGCCATCTGTTCCTCAGCTCTGGTGCCCCCATATAGGACTATGACTATGAAGAGATCCCATAAGAAGACGAACTCTCTGTACTCAGGCGAGTACGATGTCTCAAGGAGCACGAATGCCAGGGTGCCGAGCACGATCAGCAGGAGTAGGGCCTTGCTCATCCTCGCTGTCATCATGGTTGCATCGAACTTGCTGCGTGTCTCCTGCAGGTAGCTCCTGAATATCCTCCCCCCGTCAAGAGGGAATATCGGCAGGATGTTCCCTACCCCGAGCAGCAAGTTTATCTCGAAGAGCAGCTGCACCGTCTGCGTCACCGGTCCTATGGGCGTAAACGTGACGAGCATGCCCGCGAGCCCGGCTATGACGATGTTTGATAACGGTCCGACTATTGATATCTTGAACTCTATCCTCGGGTCCAGATTGATGTCGTCCAGAATCGACGCTCCGCCTATCGGGTTGAGCAGTATCTTCCGCACCCTGACGCCGTTCCTGAGCGCGGTTAGAGAGTGCGATAGTTCGTGGAGGAAGACCGACAGGAATACCAGGAGGAAGAAGAAGAACAATGCGGGGATTATCAATGAGAACAGGAACAGGAGCACTATCGTCCAGTGGAGCTCTACGCTTATCCCGAATACGCTCCCCAAACGTATGGAATCTGCCATTGTGACCAGTCTCTATCGGATGCTACTTAATAAATAGCTTAGCAGGATACTTTAACCATGGATATCCTCTTCGTCAATGGCACGCCAGCCCTGCTCATAAAGCGCGAGAAGGTGCTTGTGGCCGGCGACCTGCACATAGGCGCAGAGACCAGGATGAAGGAACGGGGGCTCTACTTCAGCAAGGCTGCAGCGAGGATGGCAGAGGATCTCCTGGCAGCGTTCAAGAAGAGCGGTGCTAGGTCTATAGTGCTTCTGGGAGACATAAAGGACAACGTATCATATTCGAGCAGGGACGAGGCCGAAGCTATCGGTGAATTCTTTTCGGCGTTGCGCGGAATGGACATCTCCATCGCGAGAGGGAACCACGACGCTTACCTTGCGCGGATATTCAAGGGGCAGAACATCGATGTCAAGATAGAAGATGAGATACTGCTCGGCAATGCGGCTCTGATGCACGGCAATGCGTGGCCGTCTGACGAGGCGATGCAGAAAGAATATATCATAACTGGGCACGGACATATCGCTGCGAAGCGCGGGGGCAAGATGGAGAAGGCGTGGCTCATGGCGGCCATCGGCAGCGGAGCCGGAGAGCGTTATGGGAAGTTCAACAAGAATGCGAGGCTCATCGTCGCCCCGGCGTTCAACGCATTGATTACAGGAACGCGGATCAATGGGAAGACGAAGAGTTTCATCCCGCTCCTCAACAAGGACGTCTTTGATTTCAACAACGCAAAGGTTTACGACCTAGGCGGCAACGTGCTGGGCAATGCTAAGCGGCTTGTTGAAGAAGAAAGAGAAGAAAAAGCAGAGTTGGATTAGGCTCTTATCGGCATGGGAGGGAATCTTGCCTTTGCATCCTTTATCTCAGCAGATACCGCCGCCTTGAACGCCTTGAAACCCTTTGTGTCCTTCGGGTAGTTTGCATACAGCCCGTTGAGCCTCTTCATCGTGCTTACACAGTACCTGAGGTTATTGAACGCATTTATGTTCTGGACTCCCTTCATTATCTTCATCAATGTCCCCGACATGGTCATTTCCGGGATGAGCCCGTAGCTGATCTGCACCGCCTCCTCCTTCGTAAGGAAGTTGGCCATGCCATAGTTTATCAGCTCGTTGTCGAGCGATTGAAGATAAATCCTGAATACTTCGAGCCCTGCTGTCTTGCTCCCATAGGCGTCGTTGTACCGGACGTTGTATTTCCAGAGGTAGTCCATCGTTACCTTATTCTCCTTTATCGCATCCCCTGCGACCTCGCCCGCGAGAATCCCGGACGTCATTGCAGGACCTATTCCGCCAGCGCTGATGGGGTTTGGCATCGCCATGCTGTCGCCCGCGCCCATGTAGTTATTCCAGACAAGGCTGTCCTGTTGCCTCCTCACCGCCACGGACCAGTATCCCTTCCCGTTGTTGTCGGTGTTGTCCACCTCCTTCGGCTTTATCACAGGATTCCATGCGACGTATTCGTCGATGAGCTTGTGGAGCGAGTCCTTCTTGCTGAGCCTGGTGTTCCTTATATCGAGGCTCTTCCTCTCTACGCCGATCCCGATGTTGACCCTGTTCTGCGTCTTGGGGAAGACCCAGCCATAGCCTCCTGGCGCAAGCTGCTGATTCAGGTGGATGAGCGCATTCTTCTTGTCGTAATATCGTTCGTCTTCGGAGAGCTCATCTACAGTGTAGATGTATCTTCCTGTTGACTCAATGTCATCTATGCTGACATCCCGCTCTACATATTCATTGATCGGCAGCTTCCTGCGGAGAGTGCTCGCCATTCCAAGCGCGTCGATGATTATTTTTCCGGTGTATTTGAAGTCCTTCTTGTCTTGGTCCTTGCCCCACACGCCAGTGAGCGTCTCTCCCTCCAGAATCGGTCCTTCCACCTCGTGTTCTGGCTTATAGTCCACGCCCGCTTTTATTGCGAACTGCGCGAACTTTCGTTCTATCTTAGGTCTGTCAAGGCTGAAGCCAGCGCCTTCGAATAGCATCTTGTTCTTCATGTCTGGGCTGAGAACATACACCCCGTCGACCTTCAGGTCGAGCTCCGGATAATCGAGAGCCATGCCAAGGTGCTCCTTTATGAAGTCGATATGAACCTTTGCGACGGCGTCGCCGCAGACCCAACCCCAGTTGGTCTTCTTTCCGACGTTGATCCGGTCGTTCCTGTCGAGCATCAGCACCTTCGCTCCCTTCTTCGCCGCAGCGGCGGCTGCAAGGGAACCTGCTATGCCTCCGCCTGCGACTATTATGTCATAATCGTATGCCATACAAACACGTTTGTTTATTTCTTTCCGCTTCTTACGACTACTATCGGGATTACGTCCTCATCAAACTCGAGCTCTGCGAGAGTGAGCGGACTGCTTACGCCGTCTGCCACCTTCACGAGCGGCGGCGCACCGTACGCCAGCTGGAGGGCGCGTGCACCGATTATCCTCGCCTTTTCAAACTTAGTGTAGTCCATCTAATGACCATTTTCCGTCAGTACCGACAAAGAGAAACTTGCCTCTGTAGTTGACCTATCTTATAGGAGCGATATATTATTAAAGCTTTTTTAACGCTTCGGCGAGGCGTCCAGCCTGGTGCGTTTACCGGGTGTGGTAGTTGTCCTGCGCCCTGCCGAAGAACCGGTACAGCGCCATGTCCTTCACTTTGAACTTGAGGAATTTCAGCACTCCCCACTCCTGCAACCTCCTGGCGCTGGTGTGTACTATTGCGTCGTTCAGGTAAGCCACCCTCCCGAGACGCGATATCCTGTATGCGAGGTCGAAGTCCTCGTGAGATTTCAGACTCTCATCGAAACCCCTGACCTTTTCGAACGCGCTCCTGCGTACGGCGATGTTTGCACCGACAAGCGGCGGTCTGTGCAGCAGTATGCCGGCTTTGACATAGAACACAGATACCAGTTTGTATCCCCAGCGAATCCTTTTCCTTGTCTTTTCTATAGGGTATATAGGACCCGTCGCAATGACCACCCTGTCGTCCTTGAATGCCTTCCGGTACGCAGAAAGCAGCTTCGGGCTGGGCCGAGTATCTGCGTCGAGAAACAGCAGTATGCTTCCTCTGGCCTCCCTTGCGCCGGCGTTCCTCGCCCGGGATATGCCGCGCTCCTTCTCCACTATGACTTTCGCGAACTTCTTCGCCATCTGCCGCGTCCTGTCGGAGCTGTTACCGTCAACGACTATCGTCTCGAAGTCCTTGAACGTCTGCTTCGCGAGCCCCTCCATTGGGTAACGGATGTAATGCTCCTCATTTCTTGCAGGGATTATAACGCTTATCTCAGCTGCCATTGACCTACCGGATTACTTCGTAGTGGCCGTGCGCCTTCCTGGTGAAGTTGTACTTCGCCACGTTCATTGCATTAAAGTAGATATATCTCGGAACTCCCCATGCGACTATCCGCCTCGTGCTGGTCTTGACCTTTGCGAGGTCATGGAACACCACTTTGCCGTGCTTCTTGAGCCGGAGAGTAAGGTCCAGGTCCTCGTATGTGACTAGGCTCGTATCAAAACCGCCGCTCTTCCTGAATGCGCTTCGCCTCACCGCCATGTTCGAACCGGTCATCGAGGGCGAGCCTATCAGGTATGCAAACTTCGCAAGGTACACGGATGCGAACCGGTATCCGAATCTTATAAACAGCGTGGTCTTCTCAAGCGGAAGAAGCGGGCCGGAAGCTGCGACTATGCGCTTGTCCCTGAAAAGATCATGGTAGAGCCGCAGCAGCCCGCTCGAAGGCGCCGTGTCTGCGTTGGTGAAGAATATGAGGTCCCCCTTTGCGACCCTTGCACCGTCGTTTCTTGCACCGCCGACGGTCTTGCTCTTCTGCGCTATGACCTTTGCGCCGTAACGCTTGGCAATCGCCCGCGTCCTGTCCTTGCTCCCCCCATCGACCACTATGGTCTCGAAGTTCTTGAACGTCTGAGCGTTCAGCGCCTCCAGCGTCTGTCCGAGGTACTTCTCCTCGTTGTATGCTGGAATGACCACGCTTATTTCCACACCTTTTGCCATGTTAGCATCCTGAATATGTGCAGGGGGAGAGATTTGAACTCTCGCATACACTAAAGTAAACGGGTCCTAAGCCCGTCGCATTTGGCCAGGCTCTGCCACCCCTGCAATGACCGAATACAGAATATTCGTAAAGCCTATTTATATATGTTAGTCTAAAGTTTATTCGACCGCAGAAGAGCGATGCAGATGAAGAATGAGTATAGCATAATACGAGAGATAAAGCGGCTGAAGTCCATACGGGGATCTGGCACAGAGCTTGTCAGCGTCTACATACCTGCAGGTTACCAGATCAGCGAAGAGGTAGCTAGACTCAGAAACGAGTATAGCACATCCTCAAACATAAAGTCGAAGCAGACGAGGACGAGCGTCCTTGGCGCGATAGACAAGATCCTCCAGTATCTCAAGCTCTACCGGGAGACGCCTAAGAACGGCATAGCTATCTTCTGCGGGAACGTATCGGACAACCAAGCCAAGACAGACATCGAACTGTTCTCGATCGAGCCGCCATTCCCGCTCAAGATCAACCTCTACAGGTGCGACAACAAATTCCTGCTCGACCCGATAGAGGACATAGTCGAGGCGAGGGACATGTACGCACTTTTGGTGATGGATGGGAGAGAGGCGACGGTCGCCACACTGAAGGGACACCACATCCAGATTATCAAGAGGATGAACTCGATGGCCCATGCGAAAGTAAGGAAGGGTGGCCAATCTGCAGCCAGGTACGAGCGAGGGATCGAGGAGAGCATCAACGAATTCCACAGCAGGATAGGGGAATGCATCAATGCGCTGTTTGCCGCTAATGATTTTAAGATAAAGGGACTGGTGGTCGGAGGGCCCGGACCGGCAAAAGAGGGATTTAACAAGTCAAACGTCTTGAACTACCAGATAAAGACCCTCGGAACCTACGACACAGGATACACGGATGATTATGGACTTCAGGAGCTCATGGAGAAGGCGGAGGCCCTGTTCAAGGAGCAGGAGGCCGCACAGGAGAGACGGGTGATAGAGCGTTTCATGCAGGAGATATCGCGCGGTGGCCTCGCGACTTACGGCTACGAGAACACGAAGAAGGCGCTCGAGGCGGGGCAGGTCAACAAGCTCATACTGAACAAGGACCTTGACATCTTCCGTGTCAAGTACAAGTGCAACTCGTGTGGCGCACTCATCGAGAAGTTTGAGATTGGCGATCATAGGGAGGCGAAGCACGATTGCGGAGGGACGCTGCAGGTCACCGGTGTCGAAGACGCGATAGAGAGCCTCGTTGACATCGCAGACAAGAAGGGAGTGGAGATGACATTCGTATCAAACGAGAGCTCTTACGGCAAGGAATTCCTCATGGGATTCAGGGGTATCGGCGCAATCCTGAAGTACAAATCGTAAAACTTGGTTGGAATTGAGTAGACCACTACTTCACCGGCCTGGGGACCTTTTTTAAACCTTGCTTGTACAACTAATCTCTGTTGCATTTTGATCCGCAAGGGTCAGGGGGTGTGTAACATGACAAGGGGATTCAGTTTATACGATGTAGAGCAGTTCATACGCGAGGCAGGAGCCGAGCGCGTGACGGAGGACGCGGTACTTGACCTTGAAAGGGAGCTGGAGAGGCTCGCGGAGAAGATGGCGCACAGGGCGCTCAGGTATGCCGAACATGCTGGAAGGAAGAAGACGATAAAGAAGGCGGATGTCTTGCTTACTGCCAGACCCGAAGAGTAAGACTCTAGAGGAGGCCTGCAACTTTTAGGCCGAACGCCAGGACTACGAAGATAGTTTCTATCACCCACATATAGGCAGATACCTCCCATTCCCTCATCGGCTTTATGTTCATTATTATGTGGGTCCAGCTGTATATCTTCTTGCCATAAGGCGGCGCAAGCGTGCCGTCCTTCTGCGGCTTGCCGAGATCGGTCGTCTTGAACTTCCCGCGCAGGTGCAGGAAGAACTCGATTATCCACGGCAGGAAGACTATCATTGCGAATGCCTCCATACTGCCTATGACCGCGGCTGCGAGGAAGGCAGCGCCATAGCCGTATGTGAAGCTGTCTCCAGGAAGCACCTTGACAGGGTATTTGTGGTACCAGAAGAGTGGCAGCACCGCTGCGACCAGTATCGCAGATATCAATGCCCCGCTGTAGGTGCCGAATGCCAGGCTGTATATGAGAAGCCCGAGCGCCGCTATCAGGCCCGTCCCTGTTATCATGCCATCGAAGCCCCCGAGCAGGTTGAATGCGTTGGCGACAAATATGATTGCCAGCGGGAGGAGCACGAGAGGGTAGATTATGCCGAAGTTCACTGCGCCGAAAAACGGCAACATCACCATGCTCACGCCTGCGTTTACGGCGACAAGCGGAATCGCCCCGATCACGGTGAAGATTGGCTTCTGCCATTGCTTCAGTCCCTTCCGTATGTCTTTCATTCCGGTCGTGTGCACCATCTTCGCCTTTATATTCAGCTCGTCAAGGAAGCCTACGAAGGTTATGAGCATCACCGAGAGCACCGCGGCGAAAAGGAGCGAGATGGACGCTACAGCTGTGTAGAGCCCAAAACTGTTTCCGAAGACATATGCGAGGGTGCCTATAGCGAAGCCGAACGCGACCGCTATGCCGCCGGCAGTCGGAAGCATCACCCTCCGCCTCGCGTCCGGATTAAGGTTTATGAAGACTATCCCTGCTTCTACCATGTACGACTGAATGAAGAATATGGCCCCTAGCGCCCCCAGGAATGCGATTAATGCGGGCACGATCAGGGTGAGGTATGTCGAGTACATGCTGGCACGCTGATAGCCTTTCAATATCAAGGAATAAAAAGCGTGTGGTAGACGGAGATCTGAATGGGACTGCCGCTCGGCAGGGCGAGGAATATGGGCTCAGCCCTTAGTCAAGATTCTCTGAGAGCCATGCCCTGAATTGGTCTTTGGCGATCGCGCCTATGGATTGCGCCTTCGGGGTGCCAGACTCGAACATCAGGACCGTGGGTATGCTCATTATGCCGTACTCCTGCGCGATGTTCGTATTCTCGTCCACATTAAGTTTGGCAAACTTGACCTTCCCGTTCATCTCCTTCGAGACCTCTTCTAGGGTAGGGGTGAATACCTTGCAAGGGCCGCACCATTCCGCCCAGAAATCGACTATCACCGGCTGCCTTGACTTCAGCACCTCCTTCTCAAAATTGCTTTCATCGAGTTCGAGCATATTAACACATCGTGCGCAAATTCTATTTTGCGGAGTTATAATTTATAAAGCGTATGTTTGCTTCCATTGCTTCAAGTGTCTGCGATATCTCGCGCTCAATATCCTCGCGCCTGTTCCTCTTGTCCTTGAAGAACGTCTCGACATCTTGCTTCATTTCCTCGGTGGAGGATATCCTTAGCAGCTTCAGGAAGTACTGGAACATGTTATTGCCAGCACTGAACATCTTCATGAATCTCTGCCAGTTGGCTTTCGTCCATTCCCAGACCAGTTCTACGTGTTCAGGGTTTATCGATGCGGGCACGGTGACCAGGTTCACTATATCCTGTGCCCTGACGCCCTTGGATAGCGCAAACGCCAGTGCCTTCTTGGTCAATTCCGTGTCGCCGAAAGCGCCAAGCATCTGCATGTACCTGACCTTCCACTGCGGGCTCTCTTCCTTGAGGTACAAGGACATCATCCTGTCATAGAGTTCTGGGTCGCCGTACTTCGCAGCGATGAGCATCACCGGATTGCGTATGTCCGGGTCAAGGTCCGAGACACCATCCAGGAATCCCTCGGTCATCTCACGTGCCTTCTGGATGGTCTCCTCGTCCCCGATCATCCCGAGCGCACGTATAGTTGCGCTTCTCAGGGCGGTGTCGGTGGGCGCCTCGCCTGGTCTCTTCTCCCAGCTGAGCCTTTCGAGCATCTTCTTCGCATATCTTGAAAGCAGGGTCGCATGCCTCTGGCCCCTGAGTCGTCCGAGGACAGTGATGATCCACAGGAGGTCTCCGAGTATGCTTACGTCGGTCGGATATGCAACGTCCATCATGTACCTTTCGATGAAGTCAGCGTAGTCTGCCGCAGTGGTCCTGCTTGTGCGTACCATGGCGAATAAGTCATTCTCTATCCCCCATATGTCTGATGGACCTAGCTCCCCTGATTTCACCGCACTGCCGAGCCGGTCCAGCAGGGTCCTGTCATAGCTGACCCGGTAGAATCCTGGCTGCTGGTAGTTCAGGCATATCCACGCCCCGTCCGGCAAAGCCAGCCTGTGAGACTTCCCGGGCAGGAGCACGCTTCCCGCAGCCTCCCCGTTTATTGAATACGTCAGCGGAATCGGCCAGGTGTCCCTCTCATTGACGCCGTCCAGCAGGAGGAACCTGTGCTGCGTGAGCGTTACATTGGCCCCTTTTGCGGTCGCCTCCAATACGGGATAGCCCGCTGTGTCCGTCCAACGGTTCGCGACCTTGAATATGCTTGCCTCGCCCATCTTCCTCGAGACCTTGTCTATGGCGCGCCAAAGGTCGCCCTTCTCCGCGTTCGCATATGCGTGTGACCTGAGATATGTCTGCAGCCCTTTCCTGAATGCTTCCTCACCGGCGTACGCCTCCATCATCGCAAGAACCGATGCGCCCTTCTCGTAGCTTATCCTGTCGAAAAGCGAGCCTATCTGATCGGGAGTTTCCACATTGACGCTTATGGGGTGCGTGAACTTTGACTGATCTATGTTCAGGGCCAGGCCCTTTGTATCAGAGAGCCCCTGCTCTTTGAACTTCCACTCCGGGAAGAGCGTGTTTGTCGCCTTTCCCTCTATGAATGTTGCGAAGCTCTCGTTCAGCCAGAGGTCGTTCCACCACTTCATCGTTACGAAGTTGCCGAACCATTGGTGTGCGAGCTCGTGCCCGATTACAGTCGCGATCCGCTGCTTGCCGGAGAGTGACGAGTTCTCGTCGCCCAGCAGAGCGGTCTCCCTGAATGTTATCGCACCCCAGTTCTCCATCGCACCGACAGCGAAGTCGGGCACTCCTATGAGGTCCATCTTGGGCAGCGGGTATTTTATCCCGAAATACGTCTCATGGTGCTCCAGATATCTCTTCAGGTATTCCATTGGGAGTCGCAGCATCTTCTCCTTTCCAGGAGTGGCGAGGACCCTAAGCTTGACGTTTCTGTATTTGCCGCTCAGGCTTGCGTACTCGCCGATACCCATATATAAGAGATACGTGGACATACGCGGGGTTTTCTCAAAAGCGACGAGCTTCTTTCCCTTCGGCAGCTTCTTCTGCCTCGCTATAGGCATGTTGGATACGCACGTGTACTTGCTGTCGACGACCAGTGAGAGCGAGAACGTTGCCTTGCGCTCTGGTTCGTCTATGCATGGAAACATCCTTCGCGCATCCACGGCTTCGAATTGCGTCGAGAGCAGGTAGCCGGTCTTACCTTTGTAGGTGTACGGAGACCGATAGAACCCTTCGAGGCGCTGTTCTATCTTACCGGAGAAGAATATCTTCAGTTCGACCTCTCCCTTGACCGGCTTGCCGAACGCGAACTCGATTACCCCGTTCCCTTTCGGCTTCGCGACCGCCATCTGCGCTATGCGGTTCTCCACGATGGCTGCGCTGGTTATCTTCAAGTCGAGTGCGTTGAGCAAAACCGTCTTTGATGGCTTCTTGATCAGGACAAAGACGGACTCTTCCCCGTTGTAGGTAAATCTCTTCGTGTCGGGCGAGAGCGTCAGGTCATAGTGCGAGGGAATTGCGTTGTCCCCCAGCGTCTCGTGTCCCCCCTCCATACTTGCCTCTGCTCATTGAAGGTTTTTATACCTGAGTGGCGACCTGGACAGATCTCAGGAACTCGATGACCTCCGCGGCGTGCTTGCCTGGATTCACCTTATCATATATCTTGACTATCTTGCCTGTGGGGTCCATTATGTACGTCTTCCTGAGCGTTCCAAATCCGAAGATCCCTCTGTTGCCCCATGAGTCGTATGCCTGTATAGTCAGGTGGGATGGGTCAGATAGCAGGAGTATGCCGAGCCCGCACTTGTTCATAAACTTGCTGTGTGACTCGAGATCGTCCTTGCTCACGCCGACCACTTCTGCACCATGTCGCCTAATCTCATCCGCATGCTTTGTAAATTCTTTTGCCTCTATCGTGCAGCCTGGCGTGTCGTCCTTAGGATAAAAATAGAGGACGAGATATCGCCCATCAAACTCTTTCCTAGTGTGTGTCTTGCCATCCGAACCTTGCAGCTTGAAATTCGGTCCGAAGATTCCCACTTCTAGTACCATGATATCCCCAGATTTAAAGTTATATAAAAAGTTATATAACTTAGTTATGAGCAACATTTATTACTCTACAACTCCCAGTGAAAGCATGCTTGGCTTCCTGAAACGCAGCAAGGTGAGGGTGAGCATCACCAACATAAACCTCAAGATAATGGGCGGGGTGCACAGCATTGGCCCTAAGGAGGTCAGGGAGCGAGTCTTCTCTGTCAATGTGCCGTTCACGAACAAGTCCGGCAGCGACCTGGTGCCTGCGCACTTCAAGAGGCCTAGCATAAGGATAGACCGGGTGAGCATTACCGCGCCGTTTACGTTGGTGAGTCTCGCTCCGCAGCTGCCTGTCGAGATCGCATATCGCGAACAGGTGGTCTTCAAGTTCAGGATAAAGGCGCCGGAGGAACAGTACATGGGTCCGGTAACGATAGATTTCGGGAACAACCCGCAGGACATAATACACCTCACCGTGAACAAGATAACCCTAAAGTCCGAAAAGAGGGATGTCGACCTACAGGACTCTGCATTCGCGACGTCGGTACAGAAGAACCAGATATTCAAGAAGGACGTCCAGCTATACAAAGCCCTTGCCTATGGCGATAAGGTGCAGGGCGTCGCGGTGAACCAGCCGTTCGAACTGGTAGGTACGGAGCCGAGGCTTCCGCTGACGGTCGACCAGCAGCGCAGCTATCCGCTTACGTTATACCTGAAGGCACCAGACTTCAGCTACGCCGGACCTCTCGAGGTTACTCTTAAATAGCTTCATCTACAATTCTCAGATGTGAACATATGCACTATGTAGTGGCAGTACCGTTGGACAAGGACCTCGCGGACTTTATAGGCAAAAAGGGCTCGGTCAATGGAATCACGTTCTACAACCGCAAGCAGGATGACAACACCATCGTTGCACTTGCGCCGACAAGTCTTGAGGAGAAGTTCTACAGCGTTGCAGAGGCAATGCTAATCGCCGACCAGATCGTTCTTAGCACCGCGAACGTCGACAAGTCGTTTGGGGAGATGCTCATTGCGTGCTCGCTTCTCGGAAAGCACACTATTATAACGAAGGACAATGACGTCAACAACCTGCTCGCCAACGGGACGATGAGGGATTATGAGTTAGTGGACAGGCAGGGTGTTGTTGATAGGATACTTGCATTTAAGCCACAGGCAGAACAGAAGGGAACCAGGGTCGACGTGGACAAAGCGTTCCCGGTAAAGGGCATCGGCACTGTCGCACTTGGGATAGTCAAGAGCGGCAGGGTCAGGGTGCACGACAAGCTCAAGCACACGTCGGGCAAAGATGTCGAGGTCAGGTCGATGCAGAGCCAGGACGTGGACATCGGCGAAGCGGAATACGGAACGCGTGTCGGTATCGCACTGAAGGGGATCGAACACGACGAGATGGACAAGGGCGACCTGCTTGCCTCCGACAAGCTGGGGAAAGCGAAGGTCATAACTGCGGAGATAACGAAAAGCGGCTTCGTGAACGAGAGCGTGGATCAGACAAAGCTCTACCAGCTGGTCCTGAATTTCTCATACACAAATGCAAGGCTGGAACTCGACGGCAAGAGCGCCAGGATACACCTCGAAAAGCCGATATCGTTGGCTGTCGGCGACAAGTTCCTCCTGATAAGGGCAGCGGTCCCGAGGATATTTGCGTCGGGGATAGTTACCGCAACAGAGTCAGGATGATTCCCAGATCTTCTGGAACTGGTAGCGCAGTTCCTTCACATCTTCCGGGTCTGTCACTACCTCTACGTGTTCTATATTCTTGTGCATGCCTGCATACGTGAGGTTGGCCGAGCCCTCTGCCGCCTCGTTGTCGGCGATATACATCTTGGCATGGACGAATGACTTCGGGATCTTGACCGAGATGCCGGGATTGCCCCGCCTGAAGAATGCGATGCATGCCAATATTATCGCTGCCGATGCGGCGATTACCGGCAGCGTAGACAACTTAAACGCAAAAAGGAAGATGTTGAACGCCAATGTCGCACTCGATAGTTTCAGCGTCCACCAGCGTATTCCTCCGCCGTTCAGTATCTTCTCTGCGCCTTTCTCCATCGACGATGAGAGCACGCGTATCCTTTTCCCCTTTGCGTTCCTGACCAGGAAGTTTGCATAGTAGCTGTCGATGAAGGGCGAGGATATCGCGACGTTTCTCCCATTCCTTATGACGCGCTCGACATATCTATAGGATTCTCTGCCCGAATAAGAATGCCTTTTAGATTTTAGCAGTTGAAGCATAAATGTAAATTGGCGACAACAAATAAAAGGATTCTTATGGCAGACGTCACGCTTGAACTTGAAAATGGGTTTTATAAAGGGGAGAAGACAGACCTGGCAATATACGAAGCGCTTGCGAAGGCAGAGAAGAGGAGAGAGCTGCGTAGCTTCCTGGAGAAACTGGCGAGCACGGAGAGGAGACACGCCGCGGCATGGAAAGCGGTCGTTGAGCAGCAGGGAGGCACAGTCAGCGAGCCTCCGCTCGCCGGAATCGGCGCGTTCGTATTCGTGATGATGAGGCGGCTCTTCGGCACGGCATTTGCGACAAAGGTTCTCGAGCGGAATGAGGAGCGCGGACTGGAAGCGTATTATGCGGGGCTTGAGAGCGTGCGCATGAGCGCGCGCGGCAAGACTGCGATAAGGAAGATAATCAAGGACGAGAAGGTCCATGAGGTCGAGCTTCAGAACAAGCTTCGGCAGTATGAGGGAGACCTAAGCTACATCAAGTCGATGATATTCGGCATAAACGACGGCCTCGTCGAGCTGCTCGCTGTGGTTGCCGGCATAGCAGTGGTAGCAAACACGGGGCTGGTGGTCGCGATAGCTGGATTCGTCGTCGGGATCTCCGGGACGCTGTCCATGGCCGCGGGCGAATATCTCTCTTCCAAGTCAAAGGGTCTCGTCAATGTGGCTGTGAAGAACCACTCAGGCCTAACCACCTCGCCGGCAAGAGAAGCATTATACATTGGAATCTTCTACTTCTTCGGTTCCGTGATATCCATACTTCCGTTCGCTTTGGGCATGTCGGGGTACAAAGGGATCATCGCGTCGGCTATCCTAGTTGTTATAGCCCTGTCCATAGTCTCAACCGTGGTGGCGGTTATAAGCGACACCGACATAAAGCACAGGGTGACGGAGATGCTGGCAATATCGCTTGGCGCAGCTGTGGTCACTATCCTGCTCGGCGCCACGATACGGTATTACTTCGGAGTAAGCATATGATTATGCTACCTTTCCCTGCTCTTTGGTGTACAGCAGGAGCTCCGGATGCGTCTTCTGCATCGGGTTCGCCTTGACCCCGTATATCGCCTTCACGCCCTTCTGGAGAGCCTGGTCGACAAGTCTTGGGGTTATGACTCCGTCAAGCACTATCGCGTAAATGTTGTCCGTATCCTGCATGGCGGCATAGAGCTCGCGTATCGGCACCTCCTTTATCATGTTGCCGACAGGGTCGTAGAACCTGCAGCGGATTGTGCCGGATAGCTCAGTAAGCCCGTTGTTCAGCTGCGTGAGCACCATGGACTCAAGAGCAGGTCTCGCCTCTGACGACCTGACCATAGATGCCTTTACGTCCTCGGGCTCCATTCTGGCTATGCCTATGTCGTCGCGCTCTTCCCTGCGCTCGGGCCTTGGGGGAGGCATTGGCCTGCCCAAGCCTATCTGCTCCTGCCTGTAATCGAGTGGAGGCTCATGCATCTGCGGCCTTGACGGTAGAGGAGGCGTGGGCCTGCGTTCCATCTCCGGCCTGCGCTCCTGCTCTGGCCCTCGTTGGGAGAACCGCTGTGGCTGCTGCTGATGGGCGCCGCCAGATGGGCCTGAACCGCTCCTCCCCTTTCCGCCGGTGTACTGGTCGATGGGGATTCTCGTCCTCATCGCCTTGATTATCTCCTTTCTTGTCAGCTCCTCCACTTCCTTCCCGTCTGGAGCCTTTGTCACGAAGTCAACCTCCGACACGCTTATAATCGTCTTTATAATCATGTCACCGCCGCGGTCGCCGTCGGCGAATATGGTGACCTCCTTCTCCCCGCAAAGATTCTTTATCGTCTGCGGCACAGTCGAGGTCGCCCCGCCTATCGCTATCGCGTTGGTTATGTTGGAGCGCAGCAGCGTTATGACGTCTGCCCTGCCCTCCACGATTATCACGTCTGAAGCCTTGCCTACATCGGGTCCTGCGGGCAGCTTGTCCGGGCCGTAGGTCGTTATCTCGCTCGACTTGACCTCGGACTGGACCAGCTCTGCAAGCTCCTTGCTGTCAGGAAGCTCGGATGTGAGCAGGTTCTTGACCAGATCCTTCGCCCTGTCGAGAATCTTCCTTCTCTTCTCCGACCGGGTGTCCTCTATCTTCTCCACCGAGAACGTTGCCTCGTATGGGCCTACCCTATCCACGGACTCCACTGCGGCTCCGAGTATGCATGTCTCGATCCTGTCGAGCGATGCGGGCAGGTGTAGCTTCCCGTAGGTCTTGCCCCCGGACTGCTGAGCGTCAATCTCTATCCTTCCTATCTTGCCGTTTTTCTGCAGCTCCCTAAGGTCGAGCTCGTCTCCGAGAAGACCTTCGGTCTGCCCAAATACGGCTCCGATTATGTCTGGTTTCTCAACCATCCCGTCTATGGTGAACTTCGCCTCCACCATGTATTTCACGATGTCTAGATATGTTTTTGCCATGATTATCACTTTTCTTCCAGTATCTCCTCTGCCGGGCCGAAAATCTGCTCTATGGAGGTCGCGTGCAGCATACTAAGCAGCTTTCTGCCCAGCTCGTCGTTTATAGTATGCCGATTGTCCATCGCAAGCAGCGCCGACTTCAGGCGCTCGCGCTTCTCATCGCCTCCCCTGTCGTTGTCGGTAAGCAGGTATATCGTCCTGCCCACAGGAATAGACACGTTTCCGCTCTCCACGGCAGAGTATGCCATGGCGCTTATGCCGAGTTTCTTGAGCGCCGCGATGTCGTGCTTGCCTTCGACAACCACTGTGCCCTCGGCTAACCTCTTTAAAGTATCAAGAAGGTGCTTCTTCTGCCTGTAATCCTTTTTCAATCGCTGCATCCGCTTCCACTAAGGAATCAGCGCATCTAACGTCGAGGAGACGACATACCTGCTGCGGTCGAATGGCACAGGACCATTGGATGAGTATGATACATAATATCCTCTATTAACGTCTTCAAATGCTGCTGAATATACACATGTTAATTTATATCTTAAGGTTCTTAAAGCTTCTGTGGCGATCCGTTGGTGAATAGGTACGTAAAGGGTGCCAGGAGCGAGAGGGAGCTCAGGGACAAGCTCCACGAGATGGGTTATTCCGTCATAAGGAGCGCGGGATCTGGCGTCGACGCCCTCAGCCCGGACCTGATAGCCCTGAAGAACGGGAAGGCCATCTGCATAGAGTGCAAGGCATGGGATTCGGGAAGCATAGCGCTCGACGATGAACAGTACGTCAAACTTCTCGAGCTTGCCAAGAACACGTCCTTTCCCACATATGTGGCCTGGAGGATGCCAAGGGAGGGCTGGTACTTCATAGCCCTGGAAGAGTTCACACAGGGCAAGTCCAACTGGAACGTGACAAAGAGGAAGGTGGTGGCCGCGAACCGCAGGCTGGAGGATGTCCTGCCGCGGATGGGCAACGTCGAAGTCCAGGTGCCAATGAATGGCGCAGAAGAGAGACTATAACGCTGTCTTTGCAGCGGCGGCGATCGCCATGACGCTGGCAAGCATAGCCTACTGGGGACTCTACTCTGTCAACGAGTACAATACCTTCCACACATATTTCGATCTGGCGATATTCACTTACAACACTTACTTCTATCTCCACTACACAAGCTACGCCGCTGGCTTGCAGCTGCTGGTGTTCGGAAACCACATCTCCCCGGACATGTGGCTTCTTGTCGTGCCCTTCTATGCGTTGTTCCAGTCCCCACTTACGCTGCTCTTTGCGGAAGACGTCATCGTCTCGCTCGCCGGGCTGGCCGTATTCTTCGCTGTGAGGGGCCTGACCGGAAGGCAGGGACTTGCGCTGGCATTCTGTGCCGCGTTCTTGTTGAGCCCGGGAATCCACGGCATAACGCTTTTTGATTTCCACACCGAGGCATTCATCCCTCTCTTCTACATACTGACCTTCTACTTCTACATGCAGGTGAGGAAGCCACAGTTCTATGCGTCGCTGGCGCTTCTTCTGGGCAGCCTGGAGAGCGTTGTGGCTATAGTGCTCATGCTCGGGGTTGCGCTCCTCGTCTATGAGCAGTTCCACAACAAGGGCGGGAAGACCAGAAGCGAGAGGAGGAACCTCACGTATGTGATAATAGTCGCCTCGTTGGTCGCGACGCTGGTATATTATCTTATTACCGCAAACCTCACTGCAGCATACTCTGCGGGAGATTATGCCTCGGTGCCACAGATGCTCTATGTCACTTTTGGTTCGCAGAATGGGCTGCTGAGACTCACATCGCTCTCGCTATCCAACTTCGGCAAGTCCGTGACCAACGACATCGCGATATATGTCACTGGCTTTTATTCGCCGTACACTGCGTTCGCCCTGCTGGTGATATTCCTCGGCTTCGGGGTGGCGCTCTTCGCCAGCCTTGATGTTGCCGTGCTCACGGTACTGCCGTATCTTGCCGGTACTTTCATCTCTTTCAAGCCTCCGTTCATATTGCCATACGAGCAGTATTTCGCATTTGCCATGCCGGGTGCATTCGTCGCAGCTACGCTCGGTGCCTTGACTCTCCTTGGGAGGGCGGCGGGCACCACGAGGAGACGTGTTCAGGAAGCACGCCGGATGCAGCTTGGGTCGGTCGTGGTGGTCAGCTGCGTGATTGCCTCTGCGTGTTTGTGCGTGGTCTCCCCGGTCCTCATACGCAACGCGAACATAGCGAACCTCAGCCAGAGCCTGCTCTTCCGGGTGGGCCCCCAGCAGCAGGTCCTCGATGCGCAGATGAACTCGGTGCTGGCCGCGATACCTGCGAACGCGAGCGTCGCTGCGGCGCAGTTCATGATGCCGCACCTGACGCAGAGGGAGTGGCTGGAGGACTTCTCAAGCAACATCAGGTTTGCGCCACAGTACATTGTGGTTGACTTCAACGCGAACGTGAGCGAGAATGCATTCCTGGTCCAACCGTACTTCTACGAGTATTTGGGAAGCAATTCGTACAGGCTGTACGTGCAGAACGGCACGGCACAGGTCTATAAAAGGGTCTGATCAGGAGATGTCTACTGCGACAGGGCACATCCTCATGTATGCGACGTTGCCCGATACGTACATATGGTAAGCGGTTATTGTCGTGCGGTTGACTGCGCTGTAGTTAAGGAATATGCTGGGCTCCGAGTTGGCGACCTTGATGCACTGGGCGATGGGCTCGACGGTGTAGTTGATCGGGTAACCTATCGGGGAGTACGTGCAGTTAGTGGCGTTCACTATGAAGAAGTCAATGGTCGTGACGTTCCTGTGCGGCGCTATGCCGTTGGAGATTATGTTTATCGCACAGTTCACGTTGCTGAGCCATTGGCTGTTGTTGGTGTACGTCGCAACCACCGCGACCCTGGTGGCGGAACCAAAGTTTGCCTTAAACGTCGAGAAAGGCACGCCGGACAAGAAGCTTGGGAAGTATCGGGGAAGGATGTAGTAGAAGAGTGCGTAGCCTATCACGATAAGGACCACAATGACCGCTATCGCCGCGATAAAGGACCCCATGCCGGATTCTGGTCCCTTGGCGGCCTGCTGCGCCTTCTGCGCAGCCGGCTTGCTCCGGGTCTTGGCGTCTGAACTCTTCTTCGTGTCCTTTCCGGTCTTAGGCATGTTCTCATCCGAGCAGAAGCGATGCATAGCACGAGCCGAGTACACTCGAGTTTCCGCTCTCCGCAAGCTGCGAGCCGTAGAGGGAGTACACCCGTATGCTAGGCGTGTTGTTGTTCGTAAGCAGTACTGAAGGGATGTCGGAGTATGCGAAGAAGTTCATGCAGTAGTCACGTGTCTTGGTCACATTGCCCACGGTGCACGTGGTGCCGCTTATCTGCGCGATTATCGGTTTCTTGCTCAGCGCGAGCGCCCTATTGACAAGGGTGTTGACGCAGTTCTGCCCCCCGACAGTCTGCGTGCCGTTCTCTATTATCGCAAGGTATGCCGAGTGCGAGACGTCAGCCTGGAACGCGCTGACAGGAGTGGACTGGGACGCGCTGTAGAGCAGCGAGTATGTCAGGGCCGCGTATACGACTACCAGGATCGCCACGGAGGCGAAGAGCTTCCTCCAATTGGCGCGCACGGTCTTGGTCATGGCGAGCCTCTTCTGGGCGCCGAGCGACAGGTAGTACAGATAGATTATGATAAATATGACCACGCCTATTATCAGCGAGAGGACGGCGCCATATGCTGGGGCGAGTGCGACGTTTGCGGCGTAGAGCTGGCCGCTGTATGCGCCAAGCATGCTGATAAACGGCTTGTCCACAGAGCGCGCAAAGTTGGATAGCGAGAGCTGCTGCGAAGCCCTGTACTGGGCAGTGGCGTTGGCGTTGAGCGCATCGAGCTGCATCTCGACAGACGTGGTGTTGGTTATCTGCCCGGAGAGCTGCTGGTTCATGAGCATCTGCTGAAACGCGACCGATGCGAGCGCGCCGGACTGGGCGTTGCCGCTAAGCTGCGCGTCCAGCAAGAGCTCGGTGTTGTTCTGCGCCCTGCCTATTATGAAGAAATACGTCCTGTTAAGCGTGGCGTATGCACCCTGCATCGTAGCCATGGCGTTCGCTGCACTCCGGTTGGCTGCGGTGAAATTCTCCGTCAGGAAGTTGGCGGTCACATTGGCGTGGACCCGGACCAGCGCGTTAAGATCGGCGGTCAGCGTCGCATTCGTAATGTGAGCGAGTATCTGGTTGGAGTTGTTGACTATCGCATTGTAGCCGAAGAATGTGGTGTTGATTATGACACCGAGCTGCTGCCTCTTGTGCGCCTGTATGACTGGCACTACGTAGGATGCCTCCGTATTGTTGGCGCTGACCGCTATCTGCAACACCTGCTGGCTGGTCAGCGGCAGTGCGGCTATGGCGGCGAGCTGCGAGTTTATGTTGTTGATTAGGGTGAAGTTGTAGCCGAGCCACGAGACGTAGCCGACAGAATGGCAGTACCACGGGCCTGTCGAGACGCCGTAGAAGCCGCAGTTGCCAAGCAGCGACGTCATATTGCCCGGCACCGTGAACATGTCAACGATTGACATCTGGTGGGAGTACAGGCTGACATTCTCCGCCGATGCGGTGAGCGCGGAGAGGTTCTGCGCGACGTTCGCGACGGTTATTCCGTTTACCGACGCATAGAAGCGGTTGAGCGACTGGTTGTATAGGGTCCAGTTGTTCTCGAAGTTTATTATGTCGACCTGGAGCGAGTCGTTCGTGCCGAGGGTCTGGTACCAGAGGGTGTAGCAGACGTAGCCTACGGACTGACACGAGTAGCACTTGTTCTGCGTGGTGCATGTGTACTTGTTGAGCCCTGTCAGCTGGAGCGCCTGGGTGAGCTTGAACGCCGCAGAAGCCTGGAATGCTTTCATCTCTGAGCGGAGATGGGTGAAGTTGGCCTTGGGCATGTTCTGGGAGACGGTGTAGTTCTGCATTATGCGGGCTATGCTCGTGGAGCCGAGGACCACGCCGTATCCGTTAGATTTGTTGAGCACGAATGAGAGGTTGCCTTGCAGGTAGAGCGCTGCGTACTGCGCAGAGCCGTAGCTTATGTTCACCTGCGTCAGGTTGGCGATAACGGCTGACGGGACGTTGTAGCCGGCAAGAGTGCTGTTGACCGAAGCCGCACCGGAGACAGCTGCAAACGCGAGCAGCGAGATGAGAATTATGTCGTAACGAGCCCCCATTCTACCACAGATTCAATTGGTATATAAGAAGATAGTATTTAAATAGATTTCCGAGAGCTCGGGGCGGTTTTTCGACGAAAAACTTCTTCTGATTGATTCTACCTGGGACCAATTCTGGCAGCTCTTCTCTGGAGCCTCCTCGGGGAAGAGGGCGCGCTTACGCTGGATGGTTGATGGCCGGAAAGGAGAAGGGATATCACCAAAAAAGGTGATGAAAAATAAAAGAAAGTGAGGCCGAAGCCTCAACTTCTAATCGCTACCTTGCCTCTATGTAGAGGTCGCTGCCGCGCTCAATAGCTGCTGGATGAACTGGTTTCCTGCCGAGACTGTCTGTGCGGCGGTCCATCCTGCTACGAGGTACTGGTTTCCGAACTGCTGCACGACTACGGAACCCGTGTTGAAGCCGCTTGCGAACGTCGGTTGGTTTGCGAATATTGTCGCTGCAACCGAGTTCACGAACTTGCTTCCTACCACTATGAGGTTCTGCGTCGAGCTTGCATTCGAGTCCAGTACGGCTATAGGCGTTGCCGCAGTGTTCAATGGCACTGCAGTTATCGCCGTAGTCGCGCTTGGCGTTGCCGTGACGTTCGTCAGGCCGGAGACCTTGCAGCTTGTTGCTGCGAACGCGCATGTTGCGCTCACGTTCTCGATCGTTATGTTGTTGTATGTCTGTCCGATCTTGAACGGTCCGACGGTCTGTGTCGTCGCCAGCGAGCCCTGCTTTGCAGGTCCGACCAGGAAGTTCAGGGTGTCGATGGACTGAGCCAGGTAGTATGTCACTGATGTCGACGTTATTGGGCCGACGCCAGATCCACGCTCTGTCCTGAAGCCCTGTACAGCCTGCGTTGCAGTTCCCTGGTACGAGGTGTAGATCAGCTTGTTGTTGTTGCCGCTGGTCTGGTTCAGCCAGTACTCAGGCGTTGAGCCGACGTTCGAGGTTGACTGGTTCGTCAATCCGATAGTCATGTTCGCGTCTGTGGTGCCGGTCTGAGGTACAGCGATCTCTGGGATCACATACGACCAGTACTGCTCTCTCGCCACGCCCGGCGTGGTTGAGCCACTCTTGAGGGTGTATGCCTGCGTGTAGCCAGACTCGGTGTATACAACGTTCGCTGTCAGCGCGTTAGGCGCCTGCCAGTAGTTGTACTGAGGTACGGAGTACAACAGCGTTGGGCCATAGTACGACAGTGTTCCCATCAGTATCGAGTTTGCACCGCTTGTCGCGTTGAACGCGAAGACGTTCGCGGTGTCGTAGACGTATACTGTTACACCAGGTGCTGGAAGAGGGTAGCCGACGTTCACGTTGGTCACGTTCTTCATCAGCATGCCTTGCTGTATCACGTTTACCGGAATTGTGGCTGTCCCAATCGAGTTGGTCGGGTTGAATCCGAATCCCGATACCGATGCGGTTCCCTGGCCTGAGGTCCACTTTGAGCCGCTTATCGAGACCGTCAACTGGTTGTTGTTCGTGACGTAGTTCCCGTCCACTCCGTTGTTGTGTATCTGCAACACGACACCGTAGTTGTTAGGCGCATACGTTAGTATGTTTGCCGATCCAGGGCCGTCCAATACGTTGTTTGGCACATACGAATAGCCGTCGAGGTTGTATAGGACCTTCTGCTGATTCGTGCTTGGCGATGGGAAGATTCCAGTGTGCGAAGTTATCTGGAACGCCGTAGGCAGCGAGCTCTGCACTGTGAACAGGTTCACGGGCTCGGTTACCACCGTCGCGTTGACCGCGTTTGCAGCTGCCGAGACAGATGCTATCAGGCCTGTGGAGAACGTCTGAGCTCCAGGGTTCGCTGTCGTGTCGCCGTTAGGGTTGCCGTACGTGTAGTCCGACCCTCCTGTTGCGGTTGTTGACGAGAACGTCTGTGCGTCGAAGTTCGAGTTCGTTGCGCTTGGCGTGCCGAGTGCGTCACCAGAGAACGTCAGGTTGAACGCCAGTGGGTTCTGTATGAAGCCCAATGACTGACCTGGTGTCAGCGAGTATGCCTTCGAGAGGTTGCTATATATTACTATGCCCTCGAGGACTGCGTTCGTCGCCTCAGTGCCGGAAAGCGTTCCCGATACTCCTGTCGACTGGTTCGTTGACCATCTTATCGATGTCAGCCAGTTAGGGTTCGAGCTTCCGAACTTCTGCCCGTTCGTCACGTTGAAGATGTTGCTGAAGACCTGGATCTTTGCCCATCTCTGGCTGGCGTACAGACCAGGCGTTGTCGCGGACACATAGATGTATGCGGTCGTGCCAGACGCGTTGATCGTTGCCGTGCCAAGAGGCGAGATTGTCGACTCGTTGGTCAGAACACCGTTCTTGTATACTCCTATGACAGCCTTGGATGCTCCAGACTGGTTAGGGTATGTCAAGTCCTGCAGTGCGATTGTAAGAGGGCCTGCGGTCATGTTCTGTCCTACGTAGAGCAGGGTCAATGGCACCTGCGACTGTGCGAGCTGCAGTGTTCCTTCGCTCGAAGTCGTTCCTACCACGAAGTTGCCGCTTGATGGTGCATTCACATTAGGCAGCGTTACGTTGTAGATGGTCCAGTTCGTCCCTAGCAACCTGAAGCCGGCGTGGTTGTACGCCTTCGCCGCAGCGTTTGCAGCTGAGGTGAAGATCGAGATCGGCTTTCCGAAGACGACCTGGTATGCGCCGTTTCCGTCGAGCAGCTGGAAGTTGCTGACGTTCGTCTGCTGGTTATAGACTGGGAAGCCCATAAGCCATAGGTACTCAGACTCTGAGTATTGGCCCGATGCAGAGAGCAGGCTTGGGATCTGCGTTGTCGAGAGCTCGACTACGTTGTCGAAGCCGCTCTGCGTGAACGCCTTTCCTGTGAAGCCGCCTCCGTTCGTCGTTGCAGATACAGGGCCAGGTATGGATATCGAGCCTATTCCTGCGAACGCCGAGGTCATCTCAGGCGATGAGGTCACAGGGTACGGAGAGTTTCCCTCTGGGTACGTGTACTGGCTTGAACCAGATATCACGGCCTTGGTGTTAGATAATGTATTATAGTTAAGTACTCCGCCGTTCATCACCGAGCCTATCAAGGTCTTAATTGCATAAGATCCTGTTGGCGCGCTGAGTCCCTTTACTCCAAGCCATACCTGCTGGTTTGACAGCGTGCATGTTGGGGTCGTGACTGCGCACGTTACCGCTCCCAGTCCGTTGACCGTTGCGGTTATCTTTGAGGACACATATGCGAGGTTGCCGATAACTGCAGCAATGTTTGCCGCAACTACGCCGTCGCTAGGTTGTGCCTGAGATCCCACAACTATCTGGACTGTTGGAGTTCCAGCGCTATTTATCACTGAGAACCCGTTACCGATCGTCACTCCCGATGCGGTCGCCACTACAGGTCCTGCGAATGCAAGACCCATTACCAAACTAGCTGCAAGGGCAGCTATCCTTTTTGCGTTTAGACTTTTCATGCTATCACATGAATATATTTTGTGAGATTACTATGACTGAAAGGTATTTAAAGACTGGTGTTTTATTTAATTTCTTTTTTATATCTTCCATATTATCATTCGTCAATTGTTATACCTGCTTTCTTTGATGGACGTATGCCACCGACGACAAGCCATTTTTCTGCCCTCGGAGGTTTTTCTGTGGCGCTGCTTGACCAGGCAGTTCGTCATTTGTTGATGTTCGTTGATTGATGTATTCTTTGGCTGCGCCATTGGCACACTCTTGCAGATATAGTTTAGGTACGGGGATTATTTAAACCCTGCCAGGCGCTTCGGTAGCGTATAAACCCTGCGGGAACGTTCGGGTCCGGGTGCATCCTCGTGTCTGCCCTTATATATTATAGTAGCGGACCGGTGCCGCAATAGGAACCGCATGGCTCTGCGACGGGCGAGTGCGTCGGAGGGATACGCATTGATGGGGGGGCGGTCAGCCTGCGCCTGCCCGTCTGGCTTGAATTCCTGCTCCGGGAGGTGCTTGCCATCGGGCAGAAATGCAAAGCATGGAAGGAGACGAAGACTGCAGAGGTAAGGCTATGAAGGAGCAGGCGAGATTCTCCGGGGGGAAACGCCGTTTATGTGTGAGCCTTCACGCCTGCGTCAGCCGCTAATCTTTTATACTTATTTGAGTGAAGAGTTATGTTTACTGATTGTGATGCATTGAGCGAGCAAGTTGCTGCAACTACTTCGGGCGTGAAGAAGGGGCTGCCATATGGGGCGATATTCATCCTTCTCACTATCGTTATCATAGCACTGACCATATACTTCAGGGTGCCCATCCTGAAGTACTACGGCTTCTACGAGCCCGACGGCTTCTATCACTTCTCGGTCATAAGGCAGGCAGTCAATCAGGGCTTCTCCATACCGCATATACTCAACATATCTGGCTGGCCACAGCACGCGCTGGTGACCGAGCCTTTCGGGCTCTACTGGGTCACGCTGATCCCGTACTTCTTCCTGCGGTTCGCTGGAATAAGCTACTATGATGTGATGCGTCTTGTGCCGATACTCTTCGGCATCCTCGACGTTATAGGCGCATACTATCTCTCCCGCGGGATTAGCAAGGACCGCATGTTCGGACTCCTGGTCATGGCACTTCTCGCGCTCAGCATGGGCGACGCTGCCAGGACCAGCGGAGGGGTGTATAGGGGAGACGGATTCGCCCCGGCGTTCCTTCTCGGCGCACTCATCATCATACTTATGGCCTTCAGGGAGAAGCCCCAGAGCAGGAAGGTTGCGCTTGCGGTGGCGTCGGGCTTCCTCCTGAGCCTCTGTGATCTCACATTCTCAGGAGGCGCTTTCGCTGTCGCGGTATACGCGCTCGCCTTCATATTCATAGTCGGATTCGGGTTCGTCCTCGACAACAAGAACCTTGTCGACGAAGGAAAATACATGCTGGCCGCGCTCGCGGTCTGGTACATCCTGGTCAACGCATACATCCTCCTCGGTTTTATGTACCCGCAGGTCTTCACCGGCCTTGACTTCGGGATCATACTCGTGTTCATGCTTGTCGGATGGTACGCTGCTAAAGTGCTACCCACTATCCTGAGAATGCCTACAGCAGCATATAGGCTGGGAGTACTCGTGGCGGGGGTGGCTGTGGCCAGCATCGCACTCTACATCATCGCCCCCGGTTTCATCTACGACGTTTTCGTGGCCAACGGCTTTATAATAACGAATAGTTTCTCGTCGACGATCCAGGAGCTGCAGCCCCCTTCGTTCGGCTTTCTCTTTGCATCCTTCGGGGTGACACTGTTCACCACACCCATGAGCCTCCTTATCGCCCTCTCGACATATGTGAGCGGGTTCAAGTACCTCTTCTGGCTCCTTATAATCATGGTGTCTGGGATATACCTCTTCATGAAGACCTATGACAGCGGGACAGGATTCATGGGCGGCAACGCGCGCTTCAGGTTCGACGCCGACGAGACAATGCTCATCGTCATAGCTTATATAGTTGTGACTTCGTTCCTGCAGATAAACGCCATAAGGTTCAACTCGCTGCTCGCTGTGCCGCTCGCCATAATGTCGGCATACACTATATACTGGGTGATACTCATGTTGAAGGACGCGCGCCTGCCGGTCGTGAACGTGCCGGTCAGGTTCGTGGCGTTCGGCATACTGATAGCATTCCTCGCTTACATCCTGTTCATAGACTATGGCTACACATTCACCCTCGTACAGGCAGACAACGTAAACCCATACCTCTTCGTGGCGCTAGCAACGCTGCAGGCAAACACCCACGCAAACGCCACGGTGCTCACGCTCTGGCCCGACGGCAGCGTCGTGGAGGGAGTAGCGAACAGGACCAGCGTGATGGACAGCGTCGGCGCGCAGAACGCGCAGAAGGCGCTGCTCTTCGCGCGCTGGCTCTACAACGCGTCACCAGACCCTGCCTACCTGACCTCGAACCTGACTGGAAGCCCGCAGTACCTCCTTGTGAGGAACAACTGGCTTCTCGAGACGTCGGGCATACTCATCGAGGCGAATTGGAGCCTGACGCCGCTCCAGGAGCAGCTCAACTACTCGTACGCACCGTTCCCGCAGGTCGGTTTCAACTACAACTCGACGACAGAGCGCTTCCAGTTCCAAAACCCGAACGGCCTCGCGGCAAGGCTCACGATAACGAACGTCAACGGCACGAAGAAGATATCCGCCTACGGGATAGCGCAGAACGGGATAAGCCCTTTCAAGTACGTGGCGTTCTATGATACCGACAACTCTAACTACTCCGTCGTGCAGCAGACCACTTTCAACCAGACCAACGGAGATATGCTCCTGGTAGTGTACTCTGGCGTGCCGAACCCGCAGCTTCCGGTGAACGTAACCGAGGCGTACCTCTTCACTCCTGGCTTGTACAACAGCAACATGCTGAAGTTCATCTTCTTCTGCAACAATTACAACTGCATATGGAACAACAGGAACGCCACCGCACGCCTGGTCTACTCGAACAGGGACTCGAAGATATTCCAGATCAACTACAACGCTACGCACTAACCTTCCTGCGTGACGAGTCGTGCGGCTCCTGCCCTACGGAAGGAGATGTAAGAGGATAAGAAAAAGAAAAATAAGAAAAAATAAAGAAAGACTTGCAGCTTTACATTCCAGCCCATGCAGCGCCGAGATATGTCAGCACCAGGGCCACGACCACCCAAGTAAAGTACGCACCGCCTGCCGTCCAGATGAGGAACGTTATCGCGCCCCACATCACGAACTTCCAGACAATGTTCTTTCTTGTGTTATCGGACCATGTGCCTGCCATTCCCTGCATTCCGAGGAAGAACAGGGAGACTGCGCTGAAGATTGCGAATGCTGCCGCAAAGGGTCCAAGGAACGTTGCTGCTGACAGCCACGGACCGGTGCCCGCATTGTATGCGCCATATGCGACGTACAGGTAGATCAAAGCCCCTAGAAATACTAGGGCGCCACCCATAGTCATGGACGAATTTTTCTTTGTCGCCATTTATATCACTAACATTAACACTCGACCACAAGCTTTTTAAAGTTATCCATACCCTCCGTCGGATATTAGACGGGAGACGAACGCGCGCGGAGATGCGGCGGAAGTAAGAAGAAGGTTCTCTTCCAAGGATGTTCATGGCTGCGATGCACTCCTGCAGCATCTGCGGGCTGCACTACCGCAATGCGAGCGACGCCGGCGAGTGCCACGCCTGGTGCTCCACGCACAGCAGCTGCAACCTGGCAGTCGCGCGCAGGTCGGAAGAGGCGCGGAGGGGCAGGCTGCGTCCGTCGTAATATTTATATACGTAAGTAACATAATAGCTATCTGCGGGTGTTACTCGAGGCAGAATCATGCAGAGGCTACAAACTATCCTTCTCGCTCTCGGAGTCCTCTGTCTGTGTTCTATCGCATCAGCATCGGCCACAATCATCCATCAGAACCCGATGACATTTCCTGTGGTATCGTGCCCGAGCGGCGTGACATACACGCCGGGCACCTGGACCCCGCCCAGCGCTTCGTATACGCTCTCGAGCAGCATCTGTTACGACGACATAAACATACCTTCGGGCTACACGGTCTACACATGCGCAGGAAAGGACAGCAACTGTTACTCGATGACCGCGCTTGACACGTTCACCAACGGCGGCACTATATCCGCGACCGGGACCGGGGGCTGGGAGGGCGGAAGCGGCAGCGGCGGAGCGGGCAGCGGCAACGGAGGGAACGGAGGCAACGGACCCAACGTGGAGATAGGCGGCGGGCAGGCGGGCAACAATAACAATGGCGGGTTCTCGGGAAGCGACCTTACGTGCAGCTGGGGCGGAAACAGCGGATGCGGCGGGGGTGGATCTGGTATAGGTTCAGGCTTCTGCATATCGACAGGCTCCATGGGCGGCGGTGCATACTCCGGAGGCGGAGGCGCGGGCTATGCGAGTTCTTCGGGAACGGTCTGTCCAAGCTTCTCGCTCTCATGCGGGGGCGGGGCTGGAGGAGGGGCGGTATCCATCACTGCGCTTAACTTTTACAACAACGGGCCGATAACCGCGAACGGCAACGATGGCCAGGGGGCGACCACAGGATGCAACGGCGCGGCTGCCGGAGGCGGAGGCGGAGGAGGAAGTATAAACATAACGGTGGTGACGCCAAATCCTAGAAACGCCGTGTTCAACGGCGCCCCTGGCGGATATATCGCTGCAATCGGAGGCAGCGGCGGGGAGGGCACATTCTGGCACCACGGGTCCACGAGCCTTTGCGGCTCCGAGGCTCCTATCGGCTGCGTTGACGGCGGAGGCGGGGGAGGAGGAGTAATATCCATCACCGCGACGTCGGCGGTGCTCAACAGCATAGGCTCAAACCCTGGCTGGGCGCATTCCTCTGGAGGGGGCGTCTACGCCGGAAGCGGCACCTACACCACATGCAACCTCGGCCTTGGCGGATGCAGCTGCAGCAGCAACACCTACAACTGCCCTGGCGGGTCTGGTGGCGCAAACGGGCAGGTGCAAGAGACTGCGCTGGGCATCTACCCGCTCCAGTTCGGCTATGTGGTCGATAACGGAGCCAACTCGCTCAATTCAAACCTTGCAAACGCAAATATGCTCACGGTCACGGTCGGCTCGCATAACCAGACGTGGACCGCCTCTCAGGTGGCTAGCGGTCAGGCAACATTCCTCGTGGCGAACGACGAGAACGTCCAGTTCGCATACAATAGCCCAATGTTTTTCCAGTCGGTCCCTGCCCCGTACTACACTTACACGATAAACGAACTTTACCAGGAGTCCCCTGTATTCAGCTGCACCGGCGGCAGCTGCCTGTCCAGCGGCACGCTGACGACAGACTTTCCGGGCGGCTGGTCCTCTGGCGCCACGGCCAACTTCATCGTTAACTATCAGACAGAGGCGCTGCCATGCAACTCCATAGGCGGCACCACGGTGTGCATCTTCGACACAGGACTCGGCACGGTGACAAGCTACAACCCTGCAGGGTGCCAGCTCACATATACTGGCTCGACGCCGGGCTACGCATATTCTCCCGCAGAGCAGGTGAACAATAACAACATAGCCAACGCACCTTGGTTCCTCACTGCGCCGAATGCGCCTGTGATGAATCCGAGAGACCAGTCGGATATATACCCGGGAGCTGCCACCCCGACCTACGCTGCAGGGGACCAGTGCATGTCGTCTGTGTCTAGCCTCGACTCCCAGATTCACTACCAGACAGAGGTATCATGGAATGGAGTGAGCTCCCCCCAGGTCTCGCTGCCCAGCTTTGGGATAAGCAACATCGGCGCGCTCACGATCAACGAGATCTCCTTCACGCCGAGCGTTGACGGCGAGATAGCCAACAACTTCCACACCCAGAGCTACATCTTCTTCGGCATACCGTCGATAGCGCAACACGATATATGGTCATGGAGCGCGGAGTTCGCGGACCTGCGGCAGACAGTGCCTTCCCAGGCGTACATACCCGTAGTATCGTATACGGACCCGACCTCAAGCTGCTCGTACACTTTCGCCGACACCATAAATACGATGGTTAGCGGAGTCGACAACAGTTACATACCATTCAACGAAGTGGTCGACGGGCAGGGCAACAAGTTCAACACGTTCGACGCCAACATCCTACCATACTTCACGCTCAACTACTCGCTGCCAGGGCCTTACGGTGCATCGCTCAACAACTCTTACGACCTCTTCGGCCCGTGGAACTACAATACACCTTCGCAGTCGATAGACCCGTACCCGATAGACCTTCCGAGCAAGCTCTTCGTCAACGTCAACAACTCGCTGCAGAGCGCCGACCTGGGCTCGCTCGAGGGCGCGCCTTTCTACTGCCTGCCAGACAGCAACGGGGGATGCAGCCACAACAACGGGCCGCAGGACCCTGGCTCCATACTGGGCAACAACGCAGGCACGCCTGGCTGGGTAAACCCCAACATCCCAGGCCCGATATCTGTCGCGGCCATATCAAACGACTACATCTTCGTCCTCAACATGAGCGGCGGCAACTACTACTACCTAACCATACTCCGCGTCGTCCCCCATGGACAGTACAACGCCTCAGGCTACCAGCCTGGCACGATCTGCAGCGGCACATCCTGCACCTCCCAGGCGCAGTGGAACGGCAACTGGCAGAGTTACTTCAACAACCTGATAAATCTGCAAGACCAGGAGGTCTACGTCGCCAGGTCCATCCTCCTCGGCCCGGGGAACAGCGGTTCCGGGGCGCAGGGGGTGATGGCGAGCTATGAGAACACGCTCTACAACCACGCGAACCACATGATGCAGGTGGCATGCGGCGGGAGCGTCACGAACCAGCAGGGGAACAGTCAGACGTCGCCGAACTCCCCGGCATTTACGCCGCTCAACATAACTGCGGACAACAGCGGAGACGTCTTCATAACCGGAGCGGTGCAGGGCGTGAACCCGTCCAGCTGCACCACCGAGACGTTCCCCGGAGTGGTGAAGGTGTCCAACACGATAAGCGGCAACCCTACGCTAGCAGCGAACACCACGTGGCTCTGGTCGAACACCACAAGCACAAGCTTCAACATGCCTGTCACCACGGAGATAACGTCGTCTCCGGACGGCTCCCTTGTCTTCCTGGCCAACCAGACGGACTACCTGTCCAGCGCGCAGACCGGATTTATTTACACCATGTTCGGCAAGAACCTCACTTCTGGCGGCAGCGTGGACCTGACCTACCGCCAGCAGATTGCCGGATACAGCAGCTCGGTCGCGCCGCCGGTAAACATCACATCGTATCTCCAAAACAGCGGGCTCTATCACTTTGGCCTCGACATAGTCAGCGCGCTGCAGGGCTCTGGCATATCGACGACATTATGGCAGGACACCCCAGGCTACCACCACCCCCTGGGCCTGACGGATGTGAATGGCTACCTCTACGTTCTCGACAACTGGGCGCCAAGCGACTTCAACGTACAGGACCCCAGCCAGGGCGGGGGCGCAGGAGGGCAAGCCACTTATACGCAGGGAGTCTGGTTCAGCGCACTCGAGCTCAGGGCGCTCACCTCGAACGGCACAGACCTGCAGATAAACCCTACGGGCTACGATGATATAGGCACAAATTCGCCGACACCCGGCGGGGTATACCCGCCGTACGGCTGGCCCCTGGCTGCGAACGTGACGATAATATGCAGCGGCAACAACGCCGCAGGAAACCTTGGCTTCGGCTGCTTGCCCGGAGATGGAATCTACCAGCTTGAGACCACGCGGGGCTGGGGGCTGACCAACTTCAACCCGAGCTGCTCTGCCAACAACCCGCCTTACGGCGAGATAGGCAACTTCCGGGGGTGCGGCACGAGCTGCGGACCCTACACCGACAGCAGCGGCAACGGCTGGACAGGGGGCGATTACTCATCGATAAACTTCTGCTCCGGAAGCTCGACCACATGCCTCGACAAGGCGGACCTCACAAACGGAGCAGCCAAGTACACGGGGGCATTCTATCCGATCGGGCCAACGATACAGGCTCTCGGTCCGTGGGTCAATACAAATCCTTCAGGAGCAACGCAGGGCACATGCAACAACGGCGCCTGGTTCGGAGCCGGACTTGGAGCAGCGGGCTACACGCCGCTCTACTTCGGGGTCTCGCTTGGCGTCAGCTTCAACGGCTCCATAGACATACTCATGCCGAACGTCCCATCGCTGCCCATAATCAACTATCCGGGCTCCAGCGACACATGGAGCTACCAGATACAGCAGAACGCCAACCTGTGGGACACTTTCGCGATAACGAAGTACGCCCTGGAGAACTACACGAAGCAGTTCGGCGGCCTTCCGCAGTACCAGTGCTACACTTCTGCAGGCGCCTACGCGTTGCCGGGCAACGGCAACCCCGCATCAGGCGCAGACCCGTTGTCCACCTGCAACTACCTCTCCACCGTGGACAACATGGAGGGACCAGCTTATACGGTATCCGATCCGTTCACTTATGCAGAGAACCTGGGCAGCCCACAGCTGCTCACGGCTGCGGGATACTTCTCATCCAGCTATCCTGGAGGCGGTAGCTTCTCGGTCAACGCATCGTGCCAGGACATCAACGTGACCAACTCCACGGGATGCGTACAGAACGCCAACGGAGGATACAACGGCATAGCGAACATAATCTACAGCAACGCCACAGGCATAACCACGCCGTCGGTGCCAAGCCTCATTGGCCAACCGGAGACACTCTCCGCCAGGGTCAGCGGGTACGCAGTGATTCCGTACTCCTACACCTACAGGATAACGCAGACTGCGAGCAACCTCAGGTCCTCGCCTGGAAGTTGCTCCGCACCAAACCTGCAGCAGGTCGGGCCTACGACGGTCTACACCTCCCAGATTGTGAACGGCGCCTCGAACTGGCTCACCTCGATAATAGAGGGAGGGGACACGTACCTGCAGTACTCCGGCACGCCTAACTACTACATCGCAAACATCTCCGACCTCGGCACGATAATACCTCCGCAGATAGCGCTCAACCTACAGAACGACAGGTTGCTCGGGGAGGCATATGTCAATCTTACGGCAGGCGCGTCGACGAACCTGCAGAACATAATCAACGCCACAAAGCTGTTCACGTACCAGGTCAACACATACAAGCAGGGGGCGAACCCCGGCTATGAGAACATCAACTCGAATCCCATACTCCCACAGACCATTGCGCCGAGCGCCATACCTGGACCGTATATAGTGCAGCCGAACGGCAACGGCTTCGAGAGCGCATTCACGTCGCTCTACCTGTCCACAACATTCCTGCCGTCGCAGCGCGCCATAGACGAGATGGCGCAGGGCACGGTCAATGTCATACTCCAGGGAGACACAGCCTGGATCTCGCCGAGCGATCCGCTCGTGCTCACGGTCACGGGCAACACTGTGGAGACGTACTCGAACGGGCCTCTTGCGTATGCGCAGCCCGGTGCGCCGACCTCGCTCGTGTACTCGATCACGTCGGCTACGGCAGGCGTGCCCATACCTGAAGGGGCAATGAACTTCTACAACATCTCGGGCATGAGCATGTCAGGAAACCCAAACCTGTTCCTTTACCCATCGGTAAGCGCCCAGGTGGTCCAGACATATCCCTCGTCTATAGCCAACAACGGGATAGGGGACGGGCAGATAAGCGCGACAGACCAGCAGACATGGCAGGCGCTGTTTCCGGGATTTGTCAGCCTCTTCGACCTCTATAAGGAGACGATATACAACAGCCCCCTGGACATGTTCATCAACGGGGACCAGTACAACACTGCAAACCCCGCCAACCACGGCTTCACAGGTACGTCCAACACCCTAGGCTACCAGAGGCTCGTATATGTATTCAACGACAGGTTCAACAACACCATATACGCACCGCTCGACGCGGATCTCGCGAACATAACGTCGATCCAGCTCACTGTCCAGCCGTCCGTCCAGGAGAGCAATGCCAACCAGACGACAGTCCACATAGACGGGACAGTGGGCTACAAGTCTGACTTCGGAACCAAGTTCTCGCCGCTCCCGAACGGGGACGTCTACCTTTACTATGGCACCGATATGAACTTCGTCGCGCAGCCGATACCGGCGAACATAACCAACGCGCAGTTCTGCGCTTTCGGCGGAAGCCCGAGTGCATGTGCGGCAGACAAGAGCTGCTCCATACCGGTCAACTGCACGAAGTCCAACCCGGTCTGGCGGGGTTATCCGGGATACGCCGGCAACCTCCAGCCGAATAACGCCGTTGTGGAGTATAACACCGCATACAACTCGCTCTTCAACTCGGGCGCGACACCGGACACCTGCATGGCGCCGCCGAAAAGCCTCTTCAGCCCGACCACGGCTGACTGCAATATCTACGGCGTCACTAAGGCGGTCGACGGGCTCTGGGCAGAATGCAACACGCAGGCGTTCCAACCCAATTCGGGCAGCGTGCCCACGCAGGGCTTCCCCACGGCCGGAGGCTCGGTGAACTGGTTCTGCGAGCCGCTGTACAGCAACGGCACGGGGATATGCACGCCGCAGATTGGACTGATAGGCATAGCCAAGACGAGCAGTGACGGCGTCTTCTCCACGAACGTAGTCGCATGCGGCATAGGGACCGCGTTGATAACCGCGGAATACTACGGATCGCCCTCTCCGCAGCCGATACTCGTCAGCCAGGCGCCGCTTGTCGACGCGGCAGACCCGTTCTATTCCGGCGCGTCGGACAAGTTCATAGCGGTCAACTACACCTGGTCACCCAACATGTCGACGCTGAGCACGCCTATAGGCCTGCTCGAACTTGGATACGGAAACATAGACGCGGCAGGGCTTGCGGCGATAGCCGCTGTCGCTGCGGTGCTGCTGTTCACTGCAGGAAGGAAGAGACGCAGGGCACATAGGACACATTAATGCCTTATTTATAGCCTCTTTCCGGATTGACCTCTATAGCTCGACGTATTCATGCATACCTATTTATAGGTGGAACGCCATATCTTTAATTAGGAATAGGGGGCGATATAGATGCCTTTGATAGTGGGAGTTACACTCGTTGCGATTCTTCTCTCACTGGGAGCAATAGACGCGCTCATCCCTCTCATCATAATCTTCATCCTTGTAGCCGCGGCCGCGGGATCGATGCGGGGCTACAGCCTTTTCAACCTGTTCGGCATAGCCACTCTTGCCGGGTTCGGCAGCGCTGCCGGAAGGGGATCGCTCGCAAAGAAGAACGTCGGGAAGATAGCTACGGCAGGACCGTTCCAGCTGTCCAGGACGGGTGGGCAGATAGCCGCTGGCGTAAAGCTGGCAAGGTCAGGGGGGCTCAGGTCGCTGTCACCGAGAAGGAGCCTCATAAAGGCCGGAAGGGGAGCGGAGAGGAACGTCTTATGGTCGAGGATCAGGGGAGCGGCAGGGAGGCCTGCCGGTGTACTCGGATCTGCCGGCACAGGTGTCGGCATGAGGGGCAGGCCTATCCCGGCGCCTAGAGCAGCCCCCGGAGGCAAGTTCGGCGGGCTCGCCCCTGTAGGCAAGGTCACCTCGACGCAGCTGAGGAAGGGGTCACCCGTTGGCAACCTGCCATCGGCAAGCCGTGCAGGCGGCGGATTCAAAAGGTCTACCAGGGCGGTCGCATTCAACCTCCAGAACGCGAGGGTCAAGATGAGGAATGCACGCCTGGCCGTGGGGAGAGCGGGAAGCAGGGCCGGAGTGGCAATCGACAGGGTGGCCGAGCACAAGACAACTCCGGTGACAAGGTTCGATCAGGGAACGCTTCGCGGGCGGATAGCCAACAGGGCAAGCACCGTAGCCAAGAGGGTGGCTTTTGCGCCGATACCTCTGGCGATCAAGGGGGCCAAAGCCGGAATCAAGTACGGCCCTAGGTCAGCACTTATGTTAGCTGTCCCCGGATTGGTCGCATTCAAGGGTTATCAGGGAGGGGCACAGGCCAGAGCGGAGGCGAGGGCAGGATACCAGACCAACCAGGCGAAGAGGAGGGCGCCGCGTGAGATTAAAGATGCGCAAGGCAAGACGTTCGCGGTGCATGATGTTACACAAAAGACTGTCTTCGGGAGAAGGACCAAAGTCATCGGCTACTCACAGGTGGCAGGCGGGTCGCCGATTAGCGGAACACCGGGACTGAGGCTCGAGGCTGAGAGGAAGAGGCTCGATATACTACTGGGAAGCGCGGGTCCGGCGACCAGGCCGGTGCGTGAAGGGCAGGGGAAGAGAATAGAGACAGAGGGCGTCACGAACGTGACAGCGGGCGATAAGAACAAGTCCTCGAAACCTGGCGGGAAGCGGGTTGCAAGGCCCAGCGATGAGTTAAAAGACAGCCTTACGAGACCAGGTATGCTAGAACCAGTAGCCAAGGCTAAGCAGAAGCTGGATGAAGCCACGAAGAGAGTTGAGGACAGGGTAGGCGGCAGCGTGAAGGACCTTAGGGATGTGGAAGCGATCCGTACCGCAAAGACACTAGGAAGCAGCACTGGACTGACTGGCACGGCGAAGACGCTTGCCGAGGATGTTATAGCAGGCCGGAAGAATATGAAGGACGTAATCACCTCCATGGGTCTTAAGGGAGAGGCGGCAAAGCGCGCACAGGAGATTGTCGATGGCACTTCGTCCGTCGCAAGCGCTTCGAAAGAACTAAGAAAGGAGCGCACCAGAGCCAAGAGCGCAGAAAACGTCAAACAGCTTGCGAATGATTACAGTAAGGAGGCGAAGGCTGCGCCAAAAGAGAGGGAACAGGCAGAGAAGGTAAGCCCATATGTACAGGCAGGGCAGCAGTCCGATAGGAATATTCTCGAGGAAAGGAAGAAACATCTTGACGAGATAGCGAAGAGATTCGAGCTGCTCACGCAGGATACGACTACGAGACTGAAGTCGGCTTACGACAGGGAGACCCAGATTAAGGATTCGCTCAGACAGCTTGGCGAGGGCACTGTGCCGCAGGTCGGAGACCTGGGCACGAAGGGAGTCAGAGATATGACCACTGCGGAAGCGGCGACATACAGGAGCCAGCTGGAGAAAGACCTGAAGACCGCACAGAAGGAACAGGCAGCGATAGAGAAGCAGTTCAACAAGGATTTCGGCAAGCTGCACGACAGCGCTTATGGCATAAGCAGCCCTATAAGATATGCTACCGCGGCGGCGAAAGCAATCGCCGGCCAGGGAACCGAGGACCTGAGGGAGGAGCTAGGGAGGTCAGGCAGCATGAGCATACCTGTCTTTAAGACGATTGCCGCGGACTTAGCCATCGGAGTCGGTCATGCCGCGGACAAAGTGGGTATAATTGGAGGCGGCATGCTCAAGCAGAAGGGCATCGAACTGGGGGCCAAGGCGGACGCGGACTTTAACAAGACCATGGGCAAGCGTTATGAGTACACGGGCACAGGTCCGGAAGCGAATACGCCGAACATCATGAACCCAAGGACGGGCACCGGAGAGGGACCGCACGTCATCAGGGGCCAGGGAGAGGTCCACGCTAGGGTCGCACGGGATAACGAGGCGGAAGGCGCGCCTACGGAGCACCGAGACGGCGAAACTCCCGAGAAGGAGGAGGCGGCCGGCAGCGAGAACGACGAGAAGGTGCACGAAGAGACGCAGGGGAGCGCGAAGGGCAAGGCTAAGCCTAAGAGCAAGAAGTAGCTACAGAAACAGAATCCAGGATCTTGAGATTAAAAAATAAATAAAAGAGAGAACTTATTCCTCGTCATCGAAGTCTTCTTCCGTGTCTTCCTCTTCGTCCATCTCTTCATCGTCGTCCAAGTCATCGTCTTCTTCGTCTTCATTTGATGGTTTCTTTGCCATAGTATCACCGTTGTCAGAAGCACTTACAATACTTTAGAAGAGTATTTAAAGCGTTCGGGCAGCCCCGTTATACGGGCTTACAACAAACACCAACAGAAAACTTAATAGGCATTGTTGGGGATAATCCTACACCTTGGGCTCGTGGCTCAGTAGTAGAGCGTCCGCTTTGCAAGCGGAAGGTCGCGGGTGCGATCCCCGCCGAGTCCACTCACCCCTATCGCGTGGCGTGCATTAGCCATCCACAAAGTATAGCTAAGGGAAGAAGAAGATGTCTCATCTAGTGATGCTATGCCATACCAACACCGCCAGATTAACCAGGCGCTCTTTGAGTCAGCTCCGCTTCCGTTCAAGGTCGGCGACGAGGTAGCGATAGACAGTGGCACGAAGGAGGCGAAGCGTGGCAGGGTCTTGGGGGTGTCCTTGAGCACGAAGAGCGCTGTCGTAAAGACAGAGCATTCCGGAACGCTCCGGCTTCCCCTTTCCAGACTTAGCACAGCCCGCGAGGCGCCGCACAACGAGGCAAGGCGCGTTGAGCTTGCCCCGCAGAAGCGTTATTGACGTCCGCCGGGGCCGGAGGGCAACTTTTACTGCTTGCGGCGAGAGTAGATCTTCTTGGATTGCTTCCAGACATTCCAGGCGATGGCGAAAGTTATTATCTCTACTTCCCTTCCTTTTGTCGCTTTTGCAAGAGTTATTCCGTATCTTTTCTCCATGTAGTCCAAAAACTCCTTGTCGTATTTACCCATATTTGTCGATTTCATTTGGTATCACTTGTTTATATCATCTCTCATGCGAGACCGAACTGTAGGCCTAGACTTTTAGGTAGACAAAGATTGGCTTCAGACATCTGCCTAAATTCTGTCGTCGATTTATCATCGGATGGGGGTAAGGAGAATCGAACTCCTGCTTACAGAATGTCAATCTGTCGTCCTACCACTAGACGATACCCCCGACATCTTTTATTTATCGTTTGCCTTTAAATGATTATCTAATCTCTATGGTGAAGCCGTCGTCCGGGGCGAGGACGTTCTTGAACGCCTCCCGCGCCTCTTTCAGGAGCTGCGCTGCGGTCTTGTGCCTTGCGCTTATGTGCGTAAGGATCAGCTGGACTGCCTTTGCCTTCTTCGCCACCTGCGCTGCCTCCCTCGACGTGGAGTGCTTCCTCTGCTTTGCGAGTTCGGCCTCCCTGTCGCTGTACGCTGCCTCGTGGATGAGCAGGTCAGCACCCCTTGCCGCCGCTATGGTCTCCTTCGTGGGCCGGGTGTCGGTTGCGTATGCCACCTTCTTGCCAGTCTGCAGCGTGGTTATGCTGGAAAGTGTCACGATCCTGCCCTTCACCCTCAGCCTGCCCTTCTTCTGCAGCTCCGAGAACATCGTGCCCCTCAGCCCGAGGGCCTTCGCCTTGTCCGTCATGAACCTTCTCCTGTCGTTCTCCTTGAAGACGAACCCGAGCGTTGGTGCGGTGTGCTCCAGCCTGAAAGCGCTGACTGTGAAGTCCTTGCCCTTGTATACCTCCCCGGGGCGGACCCCCTTTATCTCAATCGGGTAGTTTATTATCGCCCTGTCGAATACTATCAGGCTCCTGACAATGCCCTCCCCGCCCTGCGGGATGAATATCCGGAGCGGCTCCTTCCTTCCCTGCAGCGCGAGCGTCCTCACAAGCCCAGCTATGCCTATTATGTGGTCGCCGTGGACGTGGCTCAGGAATATCGCCCTTATCCTGAAGATGTTGACCCCGTACTTCAGCATCTGAGACTGTGTACCCTCGCCGCAGTCGAACAGGAACGTGTCGCCCTCGTGCACCAGGGCGACGGCAGGCATCTGCCTCGTGACCGTAGGAAGCGAGCCGGAAGTCCCAAGAAGCGTGACCCGTATCATCTTATTCCCCTATCTCTATCGTGACTGTCTTGTTCTTCAGGTCTATATTCTTGATCTTTACGTTCTTAAAAGCGCCCTGCAGCTCCTCTGCCGTGGCTCTCCTGTTGGCGCGCATGTACGCAATTATCTCGTTTATCTCCTTCATCTTCATGAGCATGAGGTGCGCCTCCTTCGCGCTCTCCTCTGACTCCACCTTGAGGCGTTTCGCCGCCTCTATCTGCTTCTCGACGTTTGAACGCGCCTCCTTGAGCTCCTCGCCCTTCCTGTCGTCCCTTACCTTGCTGCGCTCAGACAGGTATAAAGTGTCCAGCAGCGCGCCGAGCGATGCGTACTCGATCCTCTCCAGATCCGCATATTTCTTGAGCGGGACTAGGGAGTAGTCGACACTCTCTCCGCCCCTCGTGTAGATCGCCGGGCGCGGATTCTCAGTCTCCCTGAGGAACGAGAGCAGAGCCTCCCGGAGCTTTCTGTGAGACCCGGTCGTGGCACTGGCTTTTTCCTTGGGGTTTATCCCTGCAGTCAACAGGACGTCTTCCAGATACATCGGTCCGAGGTTGATCTGACCTGAGAGCTCGGTGATTATCCTCGCGTCGCTAGCTCCTGCCTTTTCTAGGATGTCGTCAAGCTTGTCTCCGGCTTCGTCGAACGGGATTCCTCCGCTCTCGGGGAACTTGTACTCCCTATTCGGCAGCACGTCCCTGTCCTTCTGTCTGACTGGCGAGTAGACCAGTTCGATCTTGCCCGTGCCGTTGACCACCACCAGGTTGCCCTTGCCGAACATCTCAAAGATAAGCTTGTACACCTGCTTCCCCTCAAACTCCATCACGATTATTCGGTCAGAGCCGCGCTGGGTTATCGACTTCAGTCTCGTGCCGTCCAATCTCTTCCTCACGGCTATTGCGAACTGGGTTGCGCTCTCGGCCTCTTCGCTGAACTCGGTCTCGTTGAACGCCCGGAGCAGGTTTATGTACAGGATGCGGTTCTTCCTCTCCTTCGAGAGCGTGAACTTGAAGGCGCCGTCGCCCAGGTCATAGAATTTCCTGAAGAAACTTCCCTCGAGGGGGGCGAGCTCCCGCACGAGCGCGTGTATCTCGATGGATGCAATCTCCCG
The DNA here is from genome assembly GCA_021817125.1 of Microcaldota archaeon. GTDB lineage: Archaea > Micrarchaeota > Micrarchaeia > Micrarchaeales > CABMGC01 > JAKAWC01. The sequence continues at coordinate 23,794 of JAKAWC010000002.1, read as the reverse complement.
CATCCGCATCAGCGCTTCAGCTTCTTTCTGCCCTCTTCGATTGTCGTCTTCTTGAAGAGAGCTGCTGCCTTCTTCGCGGCGTCGGGGGAGTTCTGGAACGCGGTGCCTATCTTCACTATGTCTGCGCCGGAGGCATAAGCCGTCCTCAACTCCTCCGGTGATATTATCCCGCCGCCGACTATGTACGGGATGTCTATAGCATGCCTTACCATCTGGATCATCTCTTTTGGTATTGGGCCAAAACCCTGCAGCCTTGGATTCGAGCCGGCATCGGTGTAGATGAACCTGTTGCCCAGGTACTGTCCAGCCAGTGCGAGAGCTGCGGCGATCTTAGGCTTCTCTCTCGGCACCATGTTGGCGTCGCCGACCCACCCTGCAGTGCCACCAGGCTGCACAAGCACGTACCCCACGGGTATCGGCTCTATGCCGTGCATCTTTAGCGTCGGCGCTGCGAGCATCTGGGCCTGGATCACGTAATACGGATTCCTTGCGTTGAGCAGGGACATGAAGAGCATGGCGTCGGCGTGTCTGGTTATGGTGGCGAGGTTGCCGGGGAAGAGCACGAGCGGAACGTCGATGACCTCCTTTATCTTTGTGGCGACGCTGTCCAGCAGCTCTCCCTGCGCGCCTGTGCTTCCGCCGATGAATATTATGTCTGCACCGCCCTCGTTGACCGCCTTGGCGGTCTTCACCGCATCCTCCTCGTTCTTGTAGTCCAGCGGGTCTATCGAGCAGAAGAGCAGGGCTCCCTGCTTCTCGAGCATCTCGTAAATGTACTTCTCGGTCTTTCCAATTTTTATTGGCATAGTATCAGTCTCAAATCTGCAGGCTGGGCGGCGCCTTCTGCATCCTGCCCAGGAACTTGTCAACGAGCTCGCCGCCACCCTCGTCCAGAGTCACCATGGCGGAGAACCCAAGCTCGTTCTTCACCTTGGAGATGTCCACCCTCCTGTCGCTCGTCAGGAAACGCAGCTCATCGCTGTCGAGCCCGCGCTTCTTGGCCATGACCTTGACTATTATCTCGCTTATATGCTGCGATGGTGCGGGCACGTGGAGCAGTTCCGCCGCCTTCGCGAACAGCTGTTCCTGCGTGTAGTTGATGCCATCGGTAAGGTTGTACGTCTTGCCCTTGCTTGCCGAGTTGTTCTTGGCGAGGATGAATGCGCGCATCGCATCGTAGACGTGGAGCAGGGGCATGCTGTTCTGCCCGCTACCTATGAGGTACGCCTTCTGCTCTTTTATCGCCCTGAGTATCTTGAAGAACGGCCCCTCAAAACCCGGACCGTACAGGTTCGCCATCCTGAATATGGTGTATGGCACTGATGCCTTGTAGTGCTCGAGCACATACTCTGCGAGCATCTTGCTGTGACCATACTTGTCCGTGGGCCGCAGCTCAGACTCTTCGGTGAGGATCTCCTTCCTGCGCTTGCCATATACATCCACGGTGCTGGGATAGATGAAGTGGTCTACCTTTGCTTTCTCGGACGCCTCTAACAGGTTCCTTGTACCGTCGACATTGACCCGCAGAAGCTCTTCCGTAGTGGCCCTGTATTCGCTTACGATCGCAGCAAAGTGCATGACGGTGCGAACGCCGTCGCACGCCTGGTCGAGCACATTTTCGTCGTTCAGGTCGCCGATGTAGGGTATGACGCCTGCGGGAAGGTCGACTATGTACTCCCTCTTCTTGACGAGAGCCCTGACGACGTCGCCTTTCTTGAGCAACATCCTTATGACTTCCTTCCCCAGCCTCCCGTTGCTTCCCGAAACCAGAACGGTCTCTCGAGTGTCCTTGATGTCGTCGGTTATCGCCTTCATGTCTATCCCTTCCGGAGGGTCGGCAGGCGGGTCATCGTTGACTATGCTCGCCTGTCTCTTCACCTGCTTGGGGCGCCCCTCTGGCTGGTCCGCGCGCACTTTTGCCTTCAGGGGTTGCTTTGCCATTTCAAACACTTGTGTTGCTGTCTGCCTCATTGAGCAGGTTGGATGCGAGGAACCTGATGTATCCTTCTGGAACGGTGTTCATGGCGTATCTCGCCCAGTCCTTGCCGAAAGGCACACAGACGCTCAGTCTGCCGCCGCGCTTCGTGATCCTGGACATCTTCTTGCCGCTGTATCCTAATTGAAACTCAAAGATTAAAGATTTTCTGTATTTCGAGCCGTTCTTCAGGAACGCGTTCGGGACGCCGTCGTGCATATGGGTAAGCATCGTGCTCCCCGAGCGCTTGGCTATCTCCTCGATCTCGCCGATCTCGTCGGGACTCTTCTTGCCGGCCTTCTCCGCGTGCGGCTTGCCGCACCTGACCTTTATCATGTTGACCCTCTTGTGTCTCTTGACATACGCTTTCGCTGTGCTGATGTCGGCGGAGATGCCGCATCCCCTTGCAGGACCGAGCTCCTCTGCGATATCCATGTTTCCCTCGTCCGCCTCGAACCAGAGGAAGATGCCGTACCTGTTGCCGGCTGCGACTATATCCTTCATGTTTGCAAGCACGGCGTCCCTGGCTATCGTGCTGCCTATCTGCTCGAGCGGAACCTGGACGCTCGCCTTGAGGTGCAGCCTCGCCGCCTGGCGGATGAGCTCGAGATAGGTCGAAGTTATGTACTTCGCCTTTGACCTGTCCCGCGGGACATCGCTAAGGAAGGTAAGCGAGACTGGCACGCCCTTGCCGTTGAGCTCCTTCGCCTTCTCTATCGCTGAGCTCATGTTGGTTCCCGCTATGTGCTTCTTGACCAGCTTGTGAAGCACCTTGTCCACTAAATGTTCCTCCTTCAAAGCATCACTTGCGTACCGTACGCTAGTTTATATAATGATTTTATGATAAGATAGTATTAGGAAAGAAAGGCTTATAAGCGTGGTTTCTTGCTCACTTTGTCGAGGAAAAATGGTCTAGAGGGAAGCATAAAGGGTGAGCCCGAAGACTTCGTTGTGATGGAGATAACCCAGAATGGGACCTGCCTGGAGACCGGTAGGGCTTACACACCTGCCGATCTCTCCATGCTGGAGGATGGGGAGGGGAGGTTCGTCACTTTTGTCCTGCAGAAGAGGGACTGGAACACCTCCCAGGCGCTCATGACCATCGCGAAGAGGCTCCACAGGGGCATAAAGTCGGCAGGATATGCGGGAACGAAGGACAGGACCGCCGTATCGACGCAGCTTTGCAGCATGTTCGGCGTCAAGACGGAGCAGTTCGCCGGCCTGCACCTGAAGGATATCTCGGTGAACGGCGCCTGGCAGTCCAAGACCGGCGTAGAGCTTGGCGATCTCCTTGGCAACAGGTTCGTGATTAGGGTGTCGGACGCGAGGGGAGAGGAGAGCATTGACGGCATACTTGAGGAGCTGAACGGCGTCTTCCCGAACTACTTCGGGGAGCAGAGGTTCGGCATACGCGGCAACAACGCTGCGATAGGCGTGGATATACTGAGAGGGGACTTCCGGGGCGCGGTCTCGAAGTTCCTTGAGGATACGACGAACGAGACCTCTGCCGATGCACAAGAGGCGAGGAAGAGGCTCGCGGAGGAGCAGGACTATGCGAATGCGCTCGAGTACTTCCCGCGTTATCTGAAGTACGAGAGGATGATGCTGCAGTCGCTGGCCTCAGAGCCGACAGACCCTGCCAAGGCGATAAGGAGGCTTCCGAGGTCGCTCACGCTGATGTTCGTCCACGCTGTCGACGCTTACATCTTCAACAAAGAGGTAGAGGCGAGGGTCGGTGCCGGAGAGGTGGCGCCGAAGCCCGGCGACATAGTGTGCTCTGCAGGCAGGGCGGGATTCCCGGACCTGGCTACGGCACGGGCGTTTGATGGAGGGGGAGGATTCGTGGTCGGGAACATAGTCGGCTACGAGATGGAACCGAACGACGCCGAACAGGAGATCCTTGGGGGACTCGGGCTTACAAAGGAAGATTTCAGAGTCAGATCGATGCCGGAACTCAACTGCAAAGGTGCAAAGCGCGTCTTTTTCGCGCCTCTCGGCGCGTTCTCGCACGCGCAGGACGGGAACGGCTTGCGGATGGAGTTCTCGCTGCCGTCTGGCTCTTACGCCACGGTGGCGATGGCGGAGTTCCTAAAGCATTAGCGCTTCTTGCGCATCATCGTTCTCTTCAGCTTTTCTATCTGCTTGCTTGAGAGCAGTATGGCAAATCCCAGGATTAGGGTCAGCACGCCGATGTATGCGAGACCTGCCGCACTGCCTGCTGGCGAGCCGCAGACGCACGGATGGGAGACCTGGCCTATTATCTGGGCAGGGCAGTTGCATATGGCCGGCTGGGATTTGATTGCCCATGCAGCCAGCGAGACTATGCCTGCAGCGATCCAGCCGAGACCCGCAATTATTGTACTCCTGTCCATGTGGATACAGCAGAGTTAAATCTTATAAGACCCGATCAGTTTGTTCGGTTTCCGGTGGTGATGTTGACGCACGCATAGCCGATGTGGTATGGGCAGTAGCCGCCTACGCCCGCCAGTCCGGATGAGCACCTCTGCCCCGAAGGGCAGGTGCCGTAGTCGCACTGCCTGTTCGACCCGCAAGTATAGTTGATGCTTATTGTGGACAGGGTCGAAGCCGTAGAGATGGAAGACACGGTGGATGCCGTAGTCTGCACCGTTGTGTTCACCGTTGTTGGGCTAGTGGTCGTTGTGAGTGCGGTTGTCTGGAGTATCGTAGTGGTGGTGCTCAGCGTCGTCGACACTGTCGTCGTAAGCGCGACGACCCCGAGCGAGCTTAGCGCGCCGGTTATCTGCTGGACGAGGCTTGCTATGAATGCGGATATCTGGGCGAATATGTCGAGACCTACGGCAGCGCCTGGATACTGCGATGCGTACACGGCACCCGAGATTGCTATTGCTGCAATCAGAAGGGCGATCCTGCCGGCGTTCAGGTTCATAGCAAGTATAAGGATAGGATAAAATAAATAGCTGTGCCATGCAAGGCATGTGGCAGATGGGATGAGACTTTTAAACGTCTGCTGATAAAGGTAGATTGTTGGTGTTTATGGAGAAGCGACGTCCAAAGACCGAGAAGTATGTGCTGGAGTATGAGGGACAGGTAGATGCGGCTTACATACGAGTCGGGAGCGGCAGGGTGCAGGACACCATAGAAGTCAGCCGTGGAGTGCTTCTAGACGGGGGCAACCGCCAGAGAGTCATCGGCATAGAAATCCTTGAGTTCTCAAAAACGAAAGTCAACCTGAATGGGATACTTTCCCGCGTGCTGACCAATATAGCGGTAAGCCGATGATTATATCTTTTTCTAAGCATTCCTTGCAGCGGATGCTGAAGAGATAGATTAGCAAAGCGGGCACTGAAAGCACCTTGGCTGCACCTGATCGCACTACTACTAGAAGGAGTGGAGAATTCTTAGCAGCCAGATTATTGCCAAACGGCAAGATTGTTGTCGTTGTATTCCTCCGGATAGGGAAAGCGGTCTTCGTAGTGACTGCGTTTCATGCATCCAAAGTGGCAAAATATCTTTAATATGACGCCAGGGTAGGGATTTGAACCCTAAAGCCCTTGCGGGCACCGGTTCGCTCGTAGCATCACTGATCAGCTCTCGATGTTTTGCAAACTCGAGACCGGCGCGTTACCGGATTCTGCCACCCTGGCACGTATACGCATTTGTACAGCATAGGTTATAATGTTTTGCTGTGCGGCATTCGCCATGATGGCAACCTGCGTCTAGTACCGCTTGAAGGCGTTGCGTATGGCCAGCGCTACAGCGTTCAGCGCGGCTCTCTAGGCCCTCTTTTCTAGCTTGAGTTCCTCGGCGTCCAGCACCCCCTCAGTTTGGCCTTCGACTTGAGATACGCCTCGAGCCCATGCTGGGTGCATATATACATGTCGTTGATAGCACCTTCATTTACTTCTACTTTGCCGGAGACCCGTGCGGTGCCGGAGACCCGTGCCCTGCCTGCAATAATAACATCTCTACCGATTTGTGCCGTATTTGCAACAGATGCGGTGCCCTCTACCCATCCGCCTGCACAGCCGTTCCTGTTTGTGTGCCTGTGGAACTCGCGCTGTGCGTTGCCAGAAATAATTACTGCCGTCTTTACATCTGCGCCGAGTAGGCGCATCTGGTCGAAATTGTCAACCCTGATCGCACCTGTGCTCACTACTGCTTCTGCAACTCCACTGCCTGCCAATCGCGCTGCCATATCATCACTCATAAGACTATAACTTTTTCCTATTTAGGGATATATATAGATTCGTCCGGATGTGGGATTGGACGGATCCTGCGTGCCTTATACTACGCATTTCTTGGACTTTCGTGCGCTCTGCCCTCGCCGAAACGCCATACGAAACCATTTTAATAGTAACCATGAATAATAATGCATCGGTGCTACGCTTGAACCAAAGCGCTTTTATTAGATACCTCACTATCCCAGCCGTGCTGTTGCTTAACGCGCTGACCGTGGGATTTGCCATCTACCTGTTCACGATCTCGAACAACATTTATACCGTCTCTATAGCCGTGGTGTTCGCCTTCTTAAGCGGCATCTCGACGATATTCAACCTCCAGGCGGCCATAGCTTACTATGACTCATACTCATACGAGCAGAAGTTCAAGAAGATGAGGCTCAAGTTCGGGAAGCTGTCCCGTTATCCCACGGTGGCGGTGGTCGTCCCGTCATACAACGAGGACCTGCGCGTGGTGAAGACGGCGATGCTCAAGCTCAAGCAGGCGGAGTATGACAGGAAGAAAGTGAACTTCTATCTGCTCGATGACTCGACCAACAGCGAAATCTCGGCGGACCTCTCGGCGTTTGCCAAGAAGAACGGTGTTACGTACGTACACCGTGAGCAGAGGCACGCGTTCAAGGCTGGCGCCATGAACAACTTCCTCGCCATGAAGACAGGAGAGGAATTTATAGCAGTGTTCGACGCTGACGAGTACCTGATCAAGAAGAGATTCCTGGTGGACCTGCTTCCGTTCTTCGATGATAGGAAGGTGGCGTACGTCCAGACGGAGAAGACATACCAGAGGGGCAGCTTCTTCTCAGATTCGGTCACGCTCTTCAACGGGTTCTTCTTCAACTTTATACAGCCTTCGCGCGCATCCAGGAACACGCAGACCTTTGCTGGCTCATGCGGCATACTGCGGAGGAGCGCCGTCGAAGAGATAGGCGGATTCCCGGAGTATATAGTCGAGGACACGTTTCTGTCTTTCGACACGAGGATGAAGGATTATAAGGGAATCTACATCCCAAGGACGTATGCACTGGGAAGGCCGATAAACAAGTTCACCGCTTTTGCAAGGCAGCAGTGGAGGTATAACTATGGTAGTACGCAGTTCCTCAGGCACTACCTCAAGGAGTCCAAAAAGTCCAAGATGAAACCGATGGAGAAGCTGGACTACTTCAGCCTTGGATTCGGGCTCAACTACCTGTCGGTGATACTGATATTGTTCAGCGTGCTCTCGATACTGGTAGTGCTGATGAACGCACCTTGGACCAGCTCGTCGCTGAGCCACCTGCTCTACCCTAGCTACATTGAGGCAGACATAGAGTACTTCAGCATACTCGCGCTTGTGGTCTCGTTCGTCGCCCCGCTTCTGGTCTCCAGGATATACTTCGGCTCGTTCAAGTACGGGATAATGATATTCTTCCTCAACTTCGGCCTCGCATTCATACGGGCGAGGGCGGGCGTCGCTGCGGTGCTTGGAATGGACCCGAAGTTCGGATGGGTCAAGGGGGACACAAAGGGGAAAGGGATGCGGTTCATCGCCGCGCTCAGGAATTCTCTTGCGGAGATGGTATTCTCCGTCGGCATGCTCGGGCTGGGCGTCCTCTCTCTCGCTGCTAACAACTTCTCAGGCGGGATCTGGCTGCTCTGGTACTGCATGCTCTACGGCTCGACTTTCTTCTTTTTCTACCGCTACGGGTGAGCAAATGATTTACGTTAAGACTTACCCGACAGACAACGGGTACATCGTGGCCATGTGCGACAAAGACCTTCTCGGGAAGACGCTCAGTGAGGGAAAGATACACCTGGAACTGGCGAGATACGCAAGCTTTTACAAGGGGGACCTGGTGAGCGCAGACGACGCTAAGAGGGAGATGGGCAAGATAAAGAGGCTGTACACGGCAAACATAGTCGGGAAGGACGCTGTTGGAGTATTCATAGAACTCGGGCTTGCGGAGAAGGGCGATGTGAAGATGGTCTCCGGCGTCCCGTTCCTGCAGGTATACCAGATGGACTAGCCCTATTCCGCTAATGCCTTAATCTTTTCCTGTCCCAACCTCTCTTCTTCCAGTACGGGGTCGGCTCCGCCCTTAATATCTTGCCGCACCACTCGCACTGCAGCTGCATCTCGTCTATGTTGTGGATGCGGCACCATTCGCACCACTCCTTTACATACTCCTCTGGATGGCTGCAGTCCTCTGGGTCAATCTCCAGGCGTCCGCCCAATGACATACCAGCAAAGAAAATTATAGTACACATCGTATCATCGCGTGAACAGACCTGGGCGCACGGCCCTTATTATCCTCTTTGCAGAGGACCTCTTGGCGCGGTACACGATGTGACCAGATGCGGCGGTTATCACTGCGCCCTTCAGGACCCTGCCGAGCCGGTTCCTGACCTCGGCGATGTCTGTGCCCTTCTTAGTGGACACGACGTAGCCGTACTCACCGCTCGACAGGACGACCTTCTCTACTCCGCCGCACATGGCAATCACCTTCGCCTTTATGTCGGCGTCGCTTCAGTGCGTCGGCTTCACCATCAGGAAGCCGCCTTCTGTCACGTTTCTCAGCACCGTAGCGGTGCCATCGCTAACTCTTTTGTTTCTCATCTGATCCAACCCATTTATCGTTCATCGTTAATCCTGGACTTCGGAGCGCTCCTCGAAATGCTGCCTTTCTGGATGACTCTGCAACAGGCTGCCGTGTCAGCCCTGCCAGTGCAGTGAACGGAACCTCCTTCTGGGGCAGAGCTTGCGCTGCCATTGTTTGTATTATTCCCATGTTGTCGCCTTAGTTGCCCTTCTCGGCATTTATGTGGCAGAGGAACTCCGCGGCGTTCTCATACTGTGCGCCGCACATCCAGCAGACGTACGGCGTCTCAATCGCTGCCCTACCTATTCCCAGAGTCCTTTTTATTGTGCTTACCACCATCATTCAACCCACCAAGCATGACGCATCCAAAAGGGGATGGGGATGGGGTGGCATCTTTGAGGGGAGGGATGCTGCATCTGAAAATAGATACTGTCCCACGCCAACCCCATCTGTGAATAGTATTCTGACTTTTCGACTATATAAGAATGGCCACGTATATCGAGGACATTCAACTAAAACAGGTAGAAAAATCTCAGCATAATTAATAAATGTGGTAAAATCATAGGAATTCTCACGGGATATATTACATATATGCAAGGCAAAAGCCTTAAATAGCATATATATGTATATACTAAGCGTGAACGACATCCCGCCGAGGGTCCTCGACGCATTCAGCGCTATCAGGCAGCGGGTTGACTTTGCTGTCGTCCTCAGAAGGTTTGGAAAACGATATTATGTATACAAGGCTACCAGCAGATGGGACAAGAAAAGGAAGAGAGTAATCGGAGAGCAGGAGTACCTTGGCAAGATAACCGACAGGGGGCGATTCATAGAAAAGGTTGCGTCAGGTCCTGGAAGCGACCTCCGAAAAGCCGAAGCGATAATTAAGGCATATGGCGGAAGGATATCCTATCCAAAGCTAGAAGAGCGCGCTGTGGCAGAGCCTCAAGTCGAGAGAGAATTATTAGAAGTGGATAAGCAAGTGCTCACGATGCTAAGCATGAATGCGAGGATGCCTATATCTCTTATAGCTAAGAGAGCGGGCTTAAGTAGATCAGAGGCAAACACGAAGATAAAGAACTTTGAGAAGAGGTATGGAATGAGGTACATCCTTGAGACTGACGTCAAAAGATTTGGGCTTCTGCCGTACCTGATTTTCGTCAAATTTGATAAGGAACAACCGCCCGTCGATGTCATAAAGAAGCTGCTTCAAGACGAACCGAAGGTGCAGTTTGCAGCCATGACCAAAGGGGATTATGACCTTGTTATATACTGGCTTGACTCCGGCGATCCCATCAGCGCGTCCGGAGATGCGTGGAAGATTGAGGCAAGCCCGCTCCTGAAAGGATACGGTGCAAGATGGGATGTACTCTATTTCGGCCAGGCATACTCTTTTGTGCCTCTCCGAAACGAGTTTATCGACATGGTGCTGAAGAAGCATGTCTGGCATAAGAAAGGCGAGCCTTCTCCGGCTTCTAATGAAGAACTCAAGGCAAGAGAATTCGCACTGTTAAGGGAGCTAAATGAGGACTGCACAAAAGACTTCACGGAGATAGATGCCAGACACAACCTCGGGAGAGGTGCATCGAGGTATACCTACTTAGACCTAAAACGTCGTGGGATAATAGTGAGACCAACGATAACACTGGCGAAGCTGTCGATGAGGTATCTCAGTATTATACTGGCCGAGACTCTTAACGCATTCGAGGAGGAGGAAACTATATCTACATTATTAAGCTATATTATCGATTACAATCAGATAATGAATAAACATGCCCTAACCGGCAACATTGGTATCTCTACTGCAACAATCTTCTTTACACCCATAGCACGCGATAGTAGCATAGAAGGTGAACTGGATACATTAAGACCTTCATTTCATGGTGTACGGGTTAGGAGTTTAATAGTATCTGATGTCATAGTCGGCCAACTATGCTATAGGCGATTTGATAACGATTATTCAAGACAATATGCAAGATTAGTTTCAATAGGCAAGGCTGAACCAAAGAAATTGGTAGCTTATGAATGATGAAAAATAGTGTCGCCGAAGGGCAAGATGCTGTTAGTCTGCCTTAATAGTATGGACCCATAATAACACTCTTAATAGTAGCCTCCCATATCACACACCTCAATAGTATTCTCTCATGCAGACACTGCAGTAATATTCCCCATATCCGACACATCCTACTCATCGCAGTAGGTATTTAAAAAGGTTATATATGTGTACAATAGTAAGAATGTTAACAGAACTGCATTTTTGGTGAGATATTTGAACGATATAAAGGATGCCTGGGGTCACGCATATCTAAATTACTACAATGGCAAGCCGAGCTTTCTTGTTTTTGAGAGGGATGATGGGTTTGTGAACATTTCCCCGACTGCAAAAGATTACTTCTTGAGCTACAAAGACTGGGACGTGCACGAGAGGGAAGCAATCAAATATGCAAAAGACAGGTGTCTGGATGTCGGCTGTGGTGCAGGCAGGGCAGAGCTTTACCTCCAATCAAAAGGATTTGACAGCCTAGGAATAGATGAGTCTCCGATGGCAATAAAGGTGTGCAAGCTGAGGGGGGTGAAAAGCGCGAGAGTTCTTAGCCACAAGAGGATACGAGATCTAAAAGGTCCTTTCAGCACTGTTTTGCTGTGAGGGAAGGGGTTTGCTCTTCTGGGCAGTAAGACTCAGGCAAGGGACTTTCTAAAGGATCTGGAAATGATCACCTCAGATGACTGCAACTTGATAGCGGAGAGTAGGGATCCATATATAACCGACAATCTGGTGCATTTTGCATATCACAAGAGGAACCTAAAGCGCGGCAGGATGCCTGGCCAGCTCAGGGAGAGAGTAAGGTTCATGCAGTATGCGACCGACTGGTTCGATGCCCTCTTTGCATCAAAGAGGGAAGTAAAGGAGATACTAGCAGGTACAGGTTGGAATGTGAAGAGATTCATTGACTCTAAGCATTACAAAGAGGACGGTCGATTCATCGCCATAATATGCAAGGACAGATGAGCCGCGCTGCATGCGAGCGCTCCCATGCCGAGGCGCGGAGCGCCGAGAACGGGGCGCGAGCCAATGCTTCCTTAGTCTCCGCTATCGGCAGCTCACTCACCCGACAAAGCAGTAGCAACCAAGCGGTATTCAGATGAGATTACCCTATGAAGAGCATAGTGATTGACTACACCGGGTATATGACTACATGGCCCTACATCAGTCAGTCGAAGTCTCAGGTGAAAGCGGGGCAAGGTTATCTGGGTTAGGGTTCCTCTGTTTAGTAGTCACGTAACGTTAACTTAGTCGCATGCAACTATTTGAGATAGTGATTACATTGTGCGTTAGGACAGGCTGTCTTAACCCTCTTTCTTCAGCCGCATTATCGCTTCGGCAATGTCGCCGTTTGTCTCCTCGAGTGCGGCGCGGGCGCGGTCTGCGTCGGCGCCGGTCTGGGCCTGGACGGTCTGCACGTCATCGTCGTTTATCTCAATCTTCGCCCCCTGCACCTCCTTCGGTCGCTCCACAGCCTCCCCGTTTATGGTGTATGTCTTCTGGCCCTTGGCATCGATTATTGTGACCTGCGCCGGCTCAATCACTATGTCCCTGTCCACGCACTCTATCACCACCCTCTGGGCATCGACCTCCGTCTGCCTGATGCCCATGCTCTCCATCATGCGCTTGAGTGCCCTTGGGTCCATGTTCGGCATCATAGGAATCACTTATATGTTGTTCAGCCTGAGCTTTATCTCCTCTGTCGTGAGCTTTGTGGTGAGCAGCGGTATCTTCTCAATCTGCGATATCTTTATGGCTAACTTGTCGACAGAATCTATGTTCTGAATGACGACCAGCCTGGGCTTTATCGGTGCGACGCGTATCACCACCATCGGCGACCTTCCGGTGCTGACCTGGTCGAAGATGAATGCCCTCTCGTTCGTTGTCCCGAACAGCCTCGGGTACTCCGCCGGAGATATCTCGAGTATGACGCGGAGGCTGTCGAGCAGCGTGTATCCGAAGAGCTTCATCGAGTCGAGGTAACCAGGGTTCGATGCTATCTTCGCGTCTATAATCCTGGCGAAGTCTATGCCGGATATCGGCGCAGTGAAATCGTGTATATTGTAGAAAGCGGTCTTCTCCTGCGGAAGGTTGAACTTCTCGAGGTTCCTGACGACCTCGTTGCCCTTAGTCTCGTCTATCACGAAGAGCGCGTCCACGAACCGCTTGATTATCTTTACCCCCGGGCTTGCCCTCCTGTTGCCCTCATAGTCGCTTATTGTCGAAGTGGATATCTTAAGGTTCTTTGAGAGTTCAACCTGCGATATGCCGAAAAGCTCTCGCCATTTCTTCATCGTGCTGCCGGGATTCTCGGATAGCGCGATCTCGCCTGCAATTCTCTCTCGAAGGCTGTCCATGTTATCATATATTCTAGGTTCGCAAGATTTAAATACCATCTGACGAACTATACTTAGACAATAAGCTTACAGGTTCGACAAGATTTATAAAGCTTTTCTTCCAAATCAACTTCATTGCGCAGATAAGATCCACTCTCCTTACCCTCTTTTTGTCTTATCTGCCTATTTCTCCTTACGCGTTGATTGATTGGCCCTGCGCCGGTGGTCCTCCGCCTGCCTGCCACTATGCTTCCCTACTCCCGCATATAGCCTGTCGACCTCGCGCTGCATCTCCGCCTTATCGCTCGCCGCCTTTGCATCGGAGACCGTGTTCTGGTCGGTCTTTGGCTTCCTGATGAGGCCATATATCGTAAGTACCGCACCGGCCAGGAAGATTATGAACGCCAGTATGCTGACTACGGCGAAGTTTGTGCTGGCTGGGGAGATGGCAGACAGAGGCACAATGTTGTACTTCACGAGCACGGTGGTGTTGGCTTGGGAAGGATCGTAGAAAACAGCATAATAATCCCCCGTCCCGAGCAGAGTCGTGTTTGGCGCGACATATACCGACGCGGGCCTCGCCGGAGTGCTCTCGTATGGGAAGGAACCCGACGTGTAATTCTGCATTGTCTCGATTATGCCGTTGCCCTCAAGCCCTGTCGCCTGCATCGTAAGCGACCGGTTGGCAGTAATGGATGGCAGCATTACGGTGAACGCTGACCGGTTCATGAAGTAGAAGCTGACGTTCTGGCCAGCGGTGAAAGCCACGACCAGTACCGAGCTCTGGTTTAGCGGGATGTGGAGGTATGATGCGCCATGCGGCATTAGCGATATGACCTGCGATGTGGCGTTTGTGTTCTGCATCGCATTAAATATCGGCTGAACCGCCTCAGAGGCGACGAATAGAGAGATGATTATCAGAACTATGCCCACAAGTAGCACGCGTTTGTCCATAGATGCACCTAACCGCTAGGATATGCTTATACTAGGCATATCAACGTATTTAAAGACTAATCTCCTATACTCTTATGAGTAAGTGGGAGGATGGTAAACCAGTTCAAGACGGGCATACCTGGTCTCGACGCGATGCTATACGGAGGCATACCTGAAAAGAACCAGGTGCTCGTATCCGGAGGGCCGGGCGCGGGGAAGACGTTACTCGGCTTTGAATACGCGTACCGCAACGCGAAGGCCGGAAGAAAGAGCGTGATGTTCGCGCTCGAGGAGGACCCGAAGGCAGTCATAGCGAACGCGAAGACCGCTTTCCCGGAGCTCACGGACATCGACCAGCTCATCGAGAGCAAGCAACTCGTCATAGACAGCGAGGCCTCGACCGGGTTATATGCCAGCGACTCGGAGAGCTCCGAATACAGCTTCGGCAGGCTTATAGCTGAGATCGAATCGATAATAACGCAGACGGGAGCCAAGGCGATGGTGCTCGATTCCATATCCCTGCTCGACGTCCTGATGAGCGATAAGATATCCTACCGGAGATCGATGATGGCGATGACGAGGAACCTCAAGAGGCTTGGAGTCACCTCGCTTCTCATTGCAGAGATGGGCAACCCGGACAGGGCAAAGCTGCGCTTCAAGCCGGAGTTCTTCATATTCGACGGGATAATAATAATGTACCAGACCGGAGATGAGGCAAAAAGGATGCCTGCGATAGAGGTCATAAAGATGCGCGGTGCGAAGCACAGCTTCGTGACTACTCCTTACGACATCTCACCTGCAGGGTTTAGGATACTTGCGGCCGAGGACGTCTCGGCGTACGGTTGATGTATAGCATGGCACAGGGAAGAGATATCCTCAACGACGAACAGATAAGGGCAAGGCTTATCGTCGCAACGGTGGTCATATTGGTACTGCTCGCACTGGGTTCCGCGTTTATACCTAGGGGTTCGCTCTTAAACCAGTGCCTGGGCACATGGATACCACAGAACAAGTACAACTGCCTTGGCCAACTGGCACTGGAGTCGCTCAACGCATCTGTCTGTTCGTACCTGCCTGGTCAGAACTCCTATGCGTGTTACTCTGCCGTCGCCGAGAAGACAGGCAATGCAACCACGTGCTCGGAGATAGCGAACTCATCGCAGTACGACTCGTGCGTGGTGTTCATAGCCAACGCGACGGATAATTACTCTGAATGCGGACTCGCGTCGTCAGACGCCTCATCTGGCTGCTATATGCAGCTCGCCATAAGGGGCTACAACCAGTCCGCCTGCGCCAAGACGGGGAGCTTTGACAGGATGGCGGCGTGCAGCTCGGCGATAGACATAAACAAGGCGCTTGTATTCAAGAACTCGACCTACTGCGCCAGCGCGAGCAACGACACAAACCGGTCGGTAAGCCTGATGACCCTAGAAAACCTGAGCTACGGGTCTAACGGGGGGATTAGCTATACGGGCGTGAGCAACATGGAAAGCTACGAGAGTTACACGCTAAACCAGCAATTTACGTCGCGGGACGCGTGCTACGTGCTTTTCGCGCTGCAAGCATCCAACAGCACGTACTGCACGAGGGTCTCGAACAGCAACCTGGCGACGTTCTGCACCTCGCTGAGCAGCAGGTCCCGTACGAACGGCACATCGCTTAACTACACCCAATTACTCAACAGCTGCCAGAGCGTGTCGTCGGCATACAAGCAGACGTGCATCGAGTCCATAACAATCGAGGAAGCCATCGGCACCAGGAACGCGACGCTGTGCACCACCCTGCAGGGAGGCAACAGCTCGATATACCAATGCTATCTTTCTCTGGCCGAGCGCTACAATGACACTGCGTACTGCGGGCTGATAAAGAACGCCACTGCGAACAGCGCCTGCGTCCAGGACATGCATTTCAACGCATCTAGGGTAAATGGAGGAGGTTAGCCACGTCTGCCCTGACTGAGGCATTTCTATGAGAGGAGTCGTATCATGTGTAAAGCACGGAGGTTCGCCGGAAGAGAACGTCTACAGCGTGGTGGATGCAGACAGCGGCTCCTGCAGGACATTCAAGAGCACAATCGTGCTGAAAGAGGGAGAGCTGGCAGAGTTCGAGCCTGAAGACGGGATTATCAGGACCGCTGCGATCAGTTTCGACGAGAAGATTGCAAAGGGCGTAGTCGACGGTGCTGGCGCATCTGCAAAGAGGCACGTCAAGAACAAGCCTTACAAGCACGGGCAGAAGGGCCTTGACGATGCTACCACGAAGATGTGGCCCAAGCTCTCGGCCGCGGCCCGGCTGTTCATCAGGAAACTATTACTTGGAGTGCCGATAATGATACGCTTTCACAACGATGCAGATGGTTCGTCTGGAGCGTACGCGGTATACAAGGCGTTGGAGGAGCTTGGCGCAAAGACAGGAATCGGCGCTGCAGGGAACATCAGCTGGAAGATGCACAGGAGCGTTGCCTACGCCTCGGATGACGCTTCTGGAGATTACATGCTATCCAATGGTTATGCATCCATAGAAAAGCCGTTGCTACTCATAATCGACTTTGGAACATCTGTCGAGAGCAATAGCGGGATAGATGTCGTCTCGAAGAGGTTCGATATAATCTGGCTGGACCACCACCCGCTCGAGAAGGGGTTCGGAGGATTCTCCCTTGAGCATTATATAAATCCATGGCAGTATGGCGGAGACTCAAACTACACTGCAGGTTTTCTGGCTTGCACGTTTGCAAGGACTTTCTCGGGCGTAGATGTCTCGGACCTTGCCGAGGCATCATTCATAGGAGACTACAGCGAGTACTCGAGGCCTACGGAAAGCGGCAGAAAGCTCTCCATGCTCCTCGACCTGCTGACAAGCGACACCAGCATAGTCACAGGCGCGAGGGACTCGAACCTCTCGCCAGAGGGGATAAACTCGGTGGTGATAGATGGGAAAAGGACCGAAGAGCTCCTCGACTACGCGAAGAACAAGCTGGACGAGGCAATAGCCGCGGCGCTGAGGTCCGTGAAGATGCAGAAGGCTGGCAGTGCCAGGATATTCATCGTGGACTTCAAGGACGTGCGGGACGATACGTCGAGGTATCCGCTTCCGGGCAGGTTCGCGTCGAAACTCCTCGACAAAGTTGCAGAGCTGAATCCGGAGCCGTGCGTGGTCGTGCTCCACTTCAACAGGTTCGTCTCAGTCCGCGTGGACAAGAAGATAGCGGACAAGACAAACCTGCTCGGGGCGATAAGGGAGATGAAGGATGCGTACACCAACGTCGACTCGGGAGGGGGTCACATGAGCGCGGGCACCATCAAGCTTAGCAATGACGAGAACAGAAACGAGATAATCAGGCACTTCGTGAACACGATGAAGCGCAACCTCGAGGCGTAGCCATTATCGAAGGCTTCGTAGTTTTAATCTAAGTCTGTCGTTTTAATGCCATTATTTCTACAAAGCCATTATCAAAGATACCTATAAATAGTGGATTGAACAGAGAGGAGATACGTTTTCCGTAGTGATGCGTTGGGCAGAAGCGAAGAAAGGCAGGTGTTGCTTGGGGTAAGGGCGAGTGAAGCGCTCAGCGACCGTGGGTTTAGGACGCTTCTGCGTGGCCAGCAGGACAGGGCGGCTGCCGAGGCTCTGTTCACGGACATCTTTGACATCTCGGTGGCAGCTACAAGGATGAAGATGCTGAGAGGCACGGAGAAGGAGGGCCTTGTGCTCCTGCCGATGTTTGACGTCAGGCCGGGGATAATCATCGATGGCCATACCCTGCTTATGATTAGGGACATGAAGATAGCAAGGATCCAGAGCGCAGGGGTTATCCATACGAATCCACTTGAGTCCCCTGTCTTCAATCTGCGCGGCCGCGTATTTACTGTGCTAGCCGGTGAGAACCCGAGCATCGGATACAACCACATGACAGTAGCCTTCGTAAACCACGCCGACGAGAGCCTGAGGACGGGCATCGCCGACGCGATAGTGGTAATGCATCCATATGTAGCTGACACGAAGACGGGGAGCGTCTATGCTATCGGCGCAAAAAGGGCGTCGTTTATTGTGAGGAGCAGCCCGGGGGCGGGGGAGATAAGAGGAGTGCGGTACTCCAGCCGTAGGCTGACTATTACGGTCGGCGAAGATGATGGGGTCAGCGTAGCGTTTCCAGGAGGCATGACAGTGCCTTTCGCCACGATAGGCGAGTTGGACACTGCAAAGGTGCTCGAAGCCGCAAAGAGAGGCTGAAGATCAGTTGTTTATGCTCCTGAACTTTGCGAATACCTGTTTTATCAGGTCCGAGACACCTTTCACTAGATTCTCTTCATCATCCTCCTGTACTCCAACCTCCCCGGATTCTGTGGCCTTCAGCTTCTGCGCGCGCTCTTCCTGCTTCTTCCGCGCAGCCTCCTCCTTGTACTTGTGCCACTCCTCCTTCGTGTAACCATATGGGACCGACTCGCGGATCTCCGGGGCTTCGAATGCGTATGTGTAGTGCTCCTTCACATAATCGTAATCGCGCTCCTTGATCGCGTTCCTGTCGACATGTATCCCCTCCTTCTCGAAGAACTCGATGAGCTGCTGCTGGTTTATCTTGTCTTTGTAGTTCTTGGCTTCGGGGTGGTTGTATATAACTGTAGCCTTCCTCTTTACGAACTCGACCTTTGCGCGGAGCACGGCATCCATTAGGAGAAGCCTGTACTGCACTCTTGCGCTGTGTGGGATGTCTATAAGCTCCTTAGGGTCCAGGTTGTCGAACTCTACGAGCTTTATTGTCTTGTACGGCATCCTCACCCTTATGCCGTTCTTGTCAGTAATGTAGTCGGACTCCGCATTCATGTCCTCCTGTGTCTTGTTCTCAGGTTCGGTTCTTCGGTCCACGCATATCACTTCGGTAGCCGTCTGCAGCTATTACTGGAAAAGGTAAGAATAAAAGTTAAATGGAGTCATTCCCCGCAGCCGCAGCCTCCTTTGCCTCCGCAGCCGCAGCTGTCCTCGGACTTGGAACCTGCGTCGTTGCCGCAGCCGCAGCCTCCGCTGCCTCCCTTCCCGCAGCCGCAACCGTCGCCGCTCGCGGCCTCTGTGGGCTTGCCGCCGCAACCGCAGACGTCCTCCTTTGGTGCAATGGTCTTCTGCGCCATGGGCGCCGCAGCCGCGACAGACTTTGCGACCGCAACTATCGGAGGGGTCATCGGCCTCGCAGCAGGCGGTGCGAAGTTCTTGACTCCCCTGCCGCCATTTACGGGAAGCGCGAAGTAGTCTATCATCTCGCCGTACGTCTTAAGGTATTCCGGCGATGATTCTAGCGCTTTGATATCCCTGTGCAGCTTGTCGGCCGCATAGTTCCAGTCATTGTGCATCACCTTCCACTCCTTCGCCGGGATGGAGTACTGCTTCTGGATCTTGTCCCTGTACACTTCTGGGAAGACGTTGAACGTGCAGAACGGCAGCACTTGACCGTCGGGCATCGCATAGTGTATGTCGCATTTCTCTACCCTCTTGATGTCGTAGGTGTACTCGTCCTGGAAGTGCATCATCCCCACGAACATCGTCTTGGTGTGGAAGACGCCCATCGAGTGGAAGTCGTGCTTCATGAGTATCGAGGTCATAAGCGAGCTGAAGTTGACCGACTTTGGTTGGTTCTTCTTCTCTATCATGCTCGGCATCTTCATGAGCGCCTTGGCTGCGATGAACCTCCTCAGGAGCCTGTTCTTGCCCTGCATCTCCTCAACGGCATGCTGCAGGGTCTCCACGAACGTGTCCACGTCCAGGAACCTTGTTATCGGGATTATCTTGTTGTCTCCGTCTATAAAGAGATAAGTTCCGCACCCGCATGCGAAGTGTATCGAGAGGTCGTATCCAAAGTCCCCGGAGAGCGCCTCTATGAACTTGGTTATTCCACCTGCGTATGGCACGGACTTCCAGTCATCCTTCGCTATCACCCCGTTCGTCTGCTCGTCTATGAGCTTGATCGCGCCAGGGATGGTTATCCTCTGCTTCTCCCTCAGCCTTGGAGGCATTCTGCCCACAAGGGAGACGGGCTGGAAGTTGACCGCCCGGACTATGTCGAGGTTGTTGAGCCCAAAGTTGATTATCGCGCCGAGCTCGTGGTCGTTTATCGTCCTGATTACTGTCGGCACGAGGACCACGCCTATCTTCGCCTTTCTCGCGGCGTTGAGCGCGCTCGGCGTCTCCCAGTGGTTCTTCGGGTTTGTGCGCTTCGACACGCCGTCATATGACATGTATAAAGTGGTAACGCCAGCCTTCCTCAGGTCCACTGCCAGGTCCGGGTTCGCGCCCAGATTTATCCCAGTGGTGTTGAGCTGTATCTGGTCGAAGCCGGCCTTCTTGCATCTCTTGACGATCTCCACCACGTTCGGGTGCATCGTCGGCTCCCCGCCGGTTATCTGCATGGCGTTGGCAGGTATGGGCTTGACATTCTTCAGGCTGATGAACATCCGCTCTAGCTCTTCGACTGTCGGCTCATATATCGGCTCCCCCTCCTTTGCATAAAAGAAGCAGTACCAGCACGAGAGGTGGCACCTGTTCGTGATGACGACATTGGCGAGTCCCGTGTGCGTCTTGTGCCTCTGGCAGATTCCGCAGTCGAACGGGCAGTTCTCCCCCTTGTTGAGCACATTGGGGTTGTCCAGCCCCCTTCCGAAGTAGTTGAAGTCGCGCATGCGGATGTACATGTCGTAGTCCTCCCAGTATTTCTCTACGAACCATCCGTCCTTCTCGCAGTTCTTGCGGATCATTACGTTGTCTCCGTCCTTGTATATCGTGCCGTCGATGATCAGCTTGCACTCCGGGCACACCGTCTTGGTGCGCTCTATGACGGGCATCTTCTCCATCTGCTCCAGTGTCCTGTGGTAGGGCGCCTGGATGGGGTCCACAGTCGGGCCGCTCTCCAGCTTGACCTCGGGTCGCTTGCTGTTTATGTTGGTCGTGATGCTCTCGTCGTAAACCTGCTCTTGAATCGCATCTCCCCCCGCAACTACATCCCTATTCGGGTTGTTCGGCATGTTCTTCACCAATACGAATGGCACGCCCTCTCATAGGGATTGCGCATATCACTAGGTTATAAAACTACAACCTATTTAAACCCTCTCAGTATTAACTTGGGCTACTTGGCCTCATATAACTTTCTGGAAACTTCGGGCAACCGCACAGACATCGTCAGGAGTAGATTCTCTGCTGGTCTTTGCCTGGAGCTTTTGCGGCGGCCTGTGCCTTGATGACGGCAAGAAGGTCCTGCGTTGACACAGGCTTGACGGTGATGACCCCTTTTCCGTCCCTCATGGTCGCCGCGAGCCTTTCGCGCTCGCGTTTCTCGTCGAGGTTCGCCTCAAGAGCTTTCTGAATCACGCCCTTTATGTCCGCGCCGCTAAATCCGTTGGTCTGTGAAGCAAGAACTGCGCAATCGATCCCACCCTCTGCCTTCTTCCCCTGGAGCCGTATCCTAAATATCTCCGCTCTCGCAGCTTCATCTGGAAGAGGCACCGCTATGATCTTGTCAAATCTGCCCGGTCGCCTCAGAGCCGGGTCTATGTCTGACAATCTGTTTGTGGTACCTATTACTATTATCCCCTCGGAATCCTTTAGTCCATCCATCCTGCTCAAGAAAATGCTCACTATGCTGCCCGTGGCCTCATGCGCCTCAGCTCTGTTCAGCATCAGAGTGTCTATCTCGTCTATGAGTATTATTGCTGGTGCGGATGCCCTTGCTGCATCGAAAAGTTCGGCCATTTTATGTTCGCTCTCTCCGTACCACCTGTCCTTGATCTCTTCTGCACCGATCTCGTAGACATTCGCCTTGGCGGTGTTGGCCATCGCCCTGGCGAGCAGTGTCTTACCAGTTCCCGGGGGGCCGTGCAATATTATGCCCCTTGGATATTCCAGACCAAGTTCTTCGAACTCCTTCGGATTTGCCAGACCATAAGCGAGCCTCTCTAGTTCCCGTTTGGCATCCTGACATCCGCCGATGGAGGCGAATGTTATGCCGCTCTGCACCGGATTTACCACAGACGTTGGCGCACGTCCCCTATCTTTACTTCTAGACGAAGCAGGCACAAGTATGCTTTTGGTCCCCAGACGGAAGCTGAGGTTCTGCTCCTTATCGCTTGAAACATCTGATTGTGCTGCTGGACTGCCCTCTTTGCGCGCCACCGTTAGCACGGAGCCGAGAATTGTGGTGAGGTTTGTTAGGTCTTCGTTTAGATTTTCCGAACCCTCCCTTTCTTTGACAGTTATCTCGACATCCAGCTGTGCGGACTCTTTAATCTGAAGAAGGACGATGCCTCCAGAGGCAGCTATGGACAACCTGTCTTTAAGCTGCCGGATATCAAGACTCTTCTCCTCTGAGAGCTCTTTCGCTATCGCCGCCAAGAGCGTGGACGCATCAGAAGCTGGAGGATTGGGTACTGCTATGCCTTGTAGCGGTTCTTTGTTCATGATGCTTGTAAATACCATGGCACGTATGCTATAGCCCGTATCAGGAACATTTCCAGGCAGAACGGATATTTCGACCCTATCTATCGGCTTAGGCAACGCGGTGCCTTCCGCCTTGGAAGGGGTCAGCTCCAGGACGATGGATCCCCTTGCACACCTTTTAAGAATGTCGTCCAGGAGCCTGGCGCTGTTCATCTCTTCTTTTAGATCTACAACTATCTTCGCCATGCTTAGCAGTGTGTTTTCAGGCTATAAAAAGGTTCTGCGCAATCTGTCCAGAAAAGGAACCTGCAGAGGCTACTTGGCCTTGTATACCTTCTTGCAGGCCTCGTCCAGGTGCACCTTCAGCTTGTCGGCGATGAATCGTTTGGAGATCGCATCTGCGCGGGAGGCTATGCTTATCTTCGTGGCGTATATGCGCGCCAGCCTTCCGCGCACCCTCCTGTTGGCGTTGCCTATCTGGGGCAGTTTGAATAGGACGCCGTACTTCGGCGCCTTCGTGCCGAACTTTATATGCTTGAATAACGCCTTCTCCGCGCCCAGAAGCTGTATCGTGGAGGCGGGCATGGTGGAAAGCCTCTGCATCGAGCCCGCCTTCGCGAGGAGCTCGGCTGCGATCTTGTACTCGATCAGGTATGAGATGTTGGGCATCACCTTCTTGACGCTCTTCGCGAGGTATGCGTCCATCTTCACCTGCAGCCTGTCAAGGCTTGACTCGGCCTCGGCCAGCATCTTTATCGACTCAAACTCCTCTGCACCAGGCTCCCTGCCGATGGACCTAGATATCTGGTCCCTCATAGAACCTGCCTTGTCCCCGAAGATGGCCGTGAGCTGTTCCTCCGTTGCCTTCTTCTTGTTCGCACCGATGGTCGTTATCATCCTCGAGAACGTGGCGCGGTTGTTCACCTTTGCCTCAGGGAAGTACATGCTATACCACTCCTCGAGGCGCTCGTAGAGTATGCCGCGCACTTTCTCCGCCTCGTTGTACGCGTTTATCGCCTGGATTATCGAGTGCTCCTCGCCAGCGTATGCGTTGCTGATGCTGGCCTTCGCTGTCTCGAGGAAGCGTCTCCTCTTCTCCTCTAAAGTCTCCTTTGGCATAGACACCAACACGATTAGCAGGATAAGATTGGTTAAAAAGAATTAAATATTGCTGTGTTGAATGAATCCCTCATCCTAACGCCGTAAAGTCTTTTAATGGCGTCTGCCAACATCACGTAATTCACCCGACCAGTGAAGAACCCGTGATGCGATGGCAAGACGACCGAAAAGATTTG
>JAKAWC010000018.1 GCA_021817125.1 Microcaldota archaeon | reverse complement strand
AGGTCGCCAAGAGTGTCGGAGTCGCTTTCCAACATGGTCGTCTTTTTTACTTGGATAAAAAACGATAACAACTTTACGGAACATTTATAGTAGCGGAAGTTGTATTACTTTTCAGGGTTGCTATAAATATCACATTCGACGCAATATTAACTGGGGTGGATTGAGGTGCGTGGTGGAAACAGAAATATTTCCATGACCTATAGCGGCAGGTCGAGTTCCCCTCCTCACTGCGCTTCTTCCATGCGCCTCCCACCCCTTATGATTGGTGGGTAAATGCTAGGGATGAACACAATAAGAAGGATCGTTGCGAAGGAGAGAGACGTCGGGCATAGGTACAGCTGCTGGATGTGCAGCGCGCGATACATCAGTGCCGCAGAGTTCCTCTGTCACATCAATGCAGAGAAAGTCGGTTAAGGCGACAACATGGGAGTAATACAATCTATGGCAGCGCAAGCTCTGCCCCAGAAGGAGGTTCCGTTCACTGCTCTGGCTGGGCTGGTGCGGCAGCCCGTTGCAGAGTCATTCAGGCGGAAGGCATTCCAGATGGCGCTCCGTTGCACAGAATTACCTATAAACGATAAATGGGTTGGATCAGATGAGAAACAAAAGAGTTAGCGATGGCACTGCCACGGTGCTGAGAAGCGTGGCGAGCGGAGGCTTTCTGATGGTGAAGCCGAGGCGCGGAAGCGACGCCGACACAAAGGCGAAGGTGATTGCCATGTGCGGCGGAGTCGAGAAGGTCGTCCTATCGAGCGGCGAGTACGGTTATGTGGTGTCAACGAAGAAGGGCACCGACATCGCCGAGGTCAGGAACCGGCTTGGCAGGGTCCTGAAGGGTGCGGTGATAACCACCGCATCCGGCCACATCATGTACCGCGCCAGGAGGTCCTCAGCAAGGAGAATGATAAGGGTCTCGCGTCCGGGCCTGTTCACGTGCTGAGTCGATGTGCACTGTCGTTTTCTTTGCTGGCATGTCACTGGGCGGTCGCCTGGAGATTGACCCGAAGGACTGCAGACATCCGGAGGAGTATGTAAAAGAGTGGTGCGAATGGTGCCGCGTCCACAACATAGATGAGATGCAGCTGCAGTGCGAGTGGTGCGGCAAGATATTAAGGGCGGAGCCGACTCTGTACTGGAAGAAGAGAGGGTGGACTGCGAAAAAGTGTAGGCATTAGCCTCCTCCGCTGCAGTAGTGCCTCAGCAGCTCTTTCGTGCCGAGATATCCCAGCACAGCCATCGCTACGCAGAGCAGCAGAATCGCGGCGTATTCATACACGCCTATTGCGCCGAACAGCGTTTCGGCGGGATATGTGGTCGCAAGCGCCACCGGAAACACGAACGTAAGCAGCAGCCCTCCGCCGAAGCCGAAGAGGGCCTTTGGGTACTGCCCGCTGATTGCGAAGATGCCCTGCAGGGTGTACATGAAGCCGCCTTTCTTGAACAGGTGGTAGGAGAGCACCACCATGAACAGCCATACGGATATTATAGCGGTGAGCCCGAACAGGAACATCACTGCGAAGCCGAACAGCTGGAGCGGCGTGGAGCTTATGTGGGGAAGAGCGTAGCCTATCACCAGCAGGCTGCCGAGCGCTGCGGATAGTATCTCCTTCGAACCTGTCTCGGACAGCAGGGAGACCACGCTGTTGATCGGCCTGGAGAGCGCTATGTCCATGTCACCCCTTGCCATCGAATTCACGAACCAGCCTGGATCCATCGTGAACAAGACCAGGTTGAACAACAGCGCCGCGGTTGCGGTGAGGATGAGCATCTGGTAGTAGCTCCACCCGAGTATGCCGTTGGAGTTGCCATAGATTATCGTGACCCCGATCAGGTTGCTTGCGCTAAGTATCAGGAAGTATCCGATATAGATGAGGAACTGCGCCCTGTAGCTGATGGCCTCCTTCAGGTGCGTTTTTTGTGCCGCGACGTATACGCGGATGTTGTGCCTTATGTCATCTGCCATCATATCCCCACCGCGTTTATCTTCGACTTTGCCCTGGACCAGAACAGCCAGGCTGCCGTCAGCAGCACGACTACCCAGACGACGCCTACTGCCATCAGGTTCAGGTAGGTCTGCACGCTTATCATCCCAGTGATTATTGCGGATGGCACGAAGGCCATGAACTGGAATGGAAGCGCAAACAGTATCGGCTTTGCGAACGCTGGGAAAAGCGTGAGAGGCAGTATGCCGCCACCCAGCATGTACACAAGCCCCCCGAATGCGTTGTATAAACCTTCTACCTCGGTGATGTAGATGCCCAGTATTCCTATTATGAATGCGAACAGGTTTGATATCGCCCATGTGACGGCAAGAGCTGCGGTGAACATGAGCAACGAGAGCATGGTGACATGTATGCCTGCCAACACTATCAGTAGCACCGTTATCGGTATCGCCGCGAAGATGATATTGAAGACAGGCTGCGGAAGCGACGCGGCGAACAGGCTGAGCGGATACCTCTGGGGCCTGGCGAGGTCGACTGCTATGACGCCGCTCTTCAGGTCATCGCGCATTATCCAGACCACCCACGTGGCTGCGACCAGGTAGCAGACAGAGTTGAAGAAGAAGTACGCATACATCTGGTTGAACGGTATCCCACCTACAGCGACTCCGCTGTTGTTGGCGTATACGGCCTTCCAGACATACACCAGTAATAGAGGGGCTACGATTAGGAAGACGGCCGTTAGCAGCAGGCTAGATTTGTATGCCAGAGTGTCCTTGAACGCGGTCTTGAAGAGCGCGACGTAAGAGTTTGCCATACTATCGCCTTCTCTTTCCAATCGCCCCGTAGAAGGTATTCAGTACGTATCCCAAACCTGGCTCGGCTACCCTATAGTCGAGCAGCTCGTCGCTCTGCAATAGCTTGATGAATCCACTTGACTTTAGTGTCGATGGGTCGACTTCGAGCCTTATATTGCCGTTCCTCCTGCCGATGACTCTCCCGAACCGGGAGAACCCCTTTGTAACGTCCTTCTTGAAGTAGAGGTCGACCTGCAGCTTTGACTTGGTCAGCTCTCGTATCTTGTGGCTGTCGCCATCGAAGAGCTTCCTGCCCTTGTCGAGCAGTACTATCCGGTCGGCGATGAGTATGTCATCGACCACGTGCGTCGTCAGCACGAACGTTGACCCGGACCTCTTGCGCATCTCGAGTATCGTGTTTGCGATCACAGTCCTTGAAGGCAGGTCTACACCTATGGTGGGCTCGTCGAGCAGAACTACCTTCGGATCGTGCAGTACAGCGGCAAGGAAGTTGCACTTCATGCGCTCACCGAGCGACAGCACGCGCACCTGCCTCCTCGATACATCTCTTATCCCGAGAAGGTCTGTCAGGTACGCCAGCCGTTTCTCGAACAGGGTGTCTGGTATCTTGTACAGCACCTTGATGAACTCGAGCGTGTCGATGGCCGGTATGTTGGTGTAGAGCTGCGGGTGCGCACCCAGCACGAAGCCGGTCTGCATGGCGACCTTGAGCCTGTCCCGGTACGGGTCCATACCCAATACGGCCACGCTGCCGGAATCCTGCGCCAGTATCCCCATGAGTATCTTGACCATGGTCGACTTGCCGCTGCCGTTCCTCCCGAGCAGTGCCAGTATCTCTCCCTTTTTGACGTCGAAGCTTACGCTATCGAGCGCCCGATTGGTGTAGTACCTTCGCTTAAAGGTAGATAGAAGACCCGTGCCTTCCACCTCATACACCCTGAAGGCTTTCGAAACGTTTTCAACATGTATTATTGACTCATGCATAAGCATTCACCTGAATCTGCAGAACTGAAATGGGCTCACTGGCGCCGAAGCGGCGCGCGTGTCAGAACGAGGATTTTATAATCCCATTACAATCATCTGTAGATAGGCATCGGCAACGGAGATTTATAAGACTTCCCTTTAAACTGACATATGCAGGCGTTTTGGAAACGCATAAGTATTTGCGGGCCCGGTTATTCTCATGGAAGTGGTTGAGTTCAAGTCGCTTGTGGAGGACGTGGTCGCAAAAGCAATGAAGTTGAAGGACGACTATACGGACCAGAAGACGGCAAAGGTAAATTATTCTGCAATCTTTTCCCATAATCCGGGCGAGTATGCGGCGCTTGTTGAAGTTGCGAATGAGATAGGAAAGGTAATCGACGATACCCCTACGGGTCCGCTTTTCCACATTGAGGCCTTGGATACCTGTGCAGGCCAGCTAAAGCTCGTGAAGGTCAGGAAGCCGGATGAGACACGGAAGGAGAGGGGAGACGCCGATTTCACGGTATCCGATTATGACTCGTTTAAAAGGACTTACTTGCCCAGACCCGGCTTCAGGCTGATAACAAGGTCGAAGATGGAGATGATAGAGCTTACCGCACCTGGTTTTGATGTACGCGCGTACTTTTCGAATCCTCCTTTGGATCTACAGTTTGCCATAAAATGACCGTAATTGGTTAGTTCTTCTCTAATGCGCCGCTGCGCCTTATCTCGTCGCGTATCTTCGCTATCATTTCCTCGTAGGAATGCGTTGGCAGTGATAGCCTCTTTAGTGCGCTATCATCGGGTTGAACCTTGGTACTGAGCAGGTGGTCGTCTTTTGGCACCACCTTCACATCGAAGCCTGAGAACATGTCATTAGCCATCTCGAACCTTGTTTTTAACACTGGAGAGACGGGCTGCAGCGTCTCGCTGCATATCCCTTTCTTTATTGAAGTCGCCACGACCTCGGAGATATGCCCAATCCATGTCGGTGCGAGGGCGCCGGAATTGTCGGCTACCGTCTCGCCCTTGTCCCGGAAGTCTTTCATCGTGTTGTTGAAGAATCGCTCATTGTCGACGTTTGGGCTCAGGCCTATTACGTGGCCTGGCTGTATTATGAGCCACCCCGCCTTTGCACCCTTTGATATCTCCTGCGCCTCCAGCTTTGTCTTACCGTATACATCATTTGGGTGGAGCGCAGAGCGTGATGAGATATATACCAGCTTTGCATTCACCCTGTTCGCAGCGGTGAGCACATTCTTTGCGCCGCCGACATTCAGTGCTTCCGCTTCTGCGGGATGCTCGGCGCACCATGCAGATGATGGGTTGGATACTACGTTGACGATGACTTCGGGCTTCGTTTGGATCACTACCGCATCGACCTGCGCGGGCTTGGTCACATCCAGGTGAATCAACTCCTTAAACAGTTGGTGCGAGTTGAAGGTGCCGATCACGTCGCCGAACTCCTTCTTCAGGTCCTGGTAGAGCCTTGCGCCCACATATCCGTTGGCGCCGATGACTAGGATTTGCATGATACTACAACGTTTTTAATGCTTATAAACTTTGGGGGCAATAGAACATCATCCAAATGCACTTACTAGTGCGTATTCAGTGGTTTCTGTGGTAGGAGGGGGTCCCCTTATTGTCGAGCTTGCCGATAGGCTGAACGGCAAGGTAATCGTGAGCTCTGACGTGAAGGAGGAGGACCTGAAGGGAGTGGATTTCGAGTCCTTGATTGCCCAGATAACTAAATACTTCGTAAAGGAGGGAACAGTAAACATCCTCAACAGACACAGGCTCCTCGAGATTCTCGATAGGGTCCGATCCGAGGAGAAGTCACCGGTCCACGTGGAGATACTGAGGTCGAGCGACTTCAAGCCGGCAGCGAAGGACGTTGAGGCCAGATTCACCACCAGGAATGTCGGTTTTGAGAAAACGACCGCGGGGGTGACCGATTTTGCAGACTATTTCAATGACAGATTCAGGAGGCTTCGTGACTTCATACGCAACAGCAGGAGCAGCATAGGCGCGCTGGGCGTAAATCACATAGAGAACCTCACCCATTATACTGATGGGAGGGAGGTCGCGATAGTGGGCATAGTCTATGACAAGATAATAACGAAGAAGGGGCATCTGCTGATCACGCTCGAAGACGAGACAGGCACTGCGAAGGTGCTGGTATACAAACAGGAGAGGGAACGCGGCGGGCCGAGCAACCTGTTTGATACTGCAAATAGGATAATCGTGGACGAGGTCGTTGCCGTAAGCGGCAAGATATCCGGGCCGTTCGTCATCGCGAAGGTGTTTGTCTGGCCGGACATACCAATACGCTCGAGGAAATCGACGGGGGAAGACCTCGCAATCGCATTCCTTTCGGATGTCCATGTGGGAAGCAAGCTCTTCCTTGAGAAGAGGTTCGAGAAGATGCTTGAGTGGCTCAATGGCGGAGTGGATGTCAAGAGGGATCTCGCCAGCAAGGTGAAATACCTTGTGATAAGCGGGGACCTAGTTGATGGGATAGGCGTCTACCCCAACCAGGACAAGGAACTCGAGATAGTCGACGTCTACAAGCAGTACTCTGTCTTCTTTGATTATCTATCGACGGTGCCCGATTACATAGAGATCATGGTACTCCCGGGCAACCACGATGCCGTGCAGCGGGCCGAGCCGCAGCCGCCGCTCAACAGCGAGCTCATGAGCGACTTCAAGAAGGACAATATCCACATCCTCTCGAACCCGGCATATATGAACCTCAACGGCCTGAAGACCCTTTCTTATCATGGAACCTCACTCGACTCAGTCATACACGTGATCCCTGGCGCCAGCTATACCCGACCGGAACTGGTCATGGCTGAGATACTCAAAAGAAGGCATCTCTCCCCGGTTTACGGGGGGAATGTCATAGTTCCGAGCAAGAAGGACCCTATGGTGATTGATGAGATACCGGACATACTGCATATGGGCCACATCCACAGGAACGGCCAGACGGATTACCACGGAACATTGATAATCAACAGCGGGGCGTGGCAGTCGAAGACGGACTACCAGCTGAAGCAGGGGCACATACCCACGCCGGGTGTGCTCTCAGTATATGAAACGAAGCCGATGAACATGAATAACATCGACTTCGGCAACCTGTAGTGCTGCTATGGAGATAGAGGAATACTTTAACGCGCTTTCGGAGCAGTTCGACAAGGCTTACGAGACGGCGAAGATGGCGAGGGCAATGGGCTACGACCCGAAGGAGACGATAGAGATAACTCCAGCGCCTGACCTCGCGAGCAGGGTCGAGGGGCTTATCGGGGTGAGGGGGCTTGCAGATACCATAAGGCGGCTCGCGCATGGGCAATCAAGAAGCGCGCTTGCGTTCGACATAGTCAAGGAGATCTGCACCAGCGAGGCGTTCGCAGGGTATGACACGGTGTCTAGAATCAGCCTGGCGGTCAAGACGGGAACGGCGGTCAATACCGAGGGCATACTCGTCGCCCCTACCGAAGGGATACAAGGAGTCGAACACTATCGAAACCAGGATGGGACGGACTATATCGCGGTGCTGTACGCTGGACCCATAAGAGGCGCCGGAGGCACAGCGGCTGCGCTGTCTGTGGCGCTCGCCGACCATGCAAGGAGAATATTCAACATCGGAGTCTACAGGCCGACACAGGAGGAGGTGGAGAGATACGTCGAGGAGACCGAGCTTTACCACAGTCGGTGCGCGAGGCTGCAGTACAAGCCGAGCGACGAGGATCTACGGTCTATAGTCTCAGACTGCCCTGTGTGCGTTGACGGGCTCCCCACCGAAACGGTCGAGCTGAGCGTGCACATGAACATGAAGAAGATATCTGCTGATGGGAAGGAAGTCCCATTGACAAACCGGGTGAGGAGCGGGATAGCACTGGTTCTCTGTGAGGGAGTCGCCCAGAAGGCGAAGAAGCTCGCTAAGGAGGTGAAGTATGCCGGATTGGGGTGGGACTGGTTGGAGAAAGTCATTCATATAGACAAGACAAAGAAGAGCGGTGAGCACGAAAAGGACAAGAAAGCGGGAGCATTCCTCGAAGAGCTCGTGGCTGGAAGACCGATATTCTCGTACCCGGGCATGTATGGGGGATTCAGGCTCAGGTACGGCAGGACCCGGATGACAGGGATTGCGTCAAAGGGATTCAACATTGCGACGATGGTGATGACGGGCGGCTTCATAGCGGTTGGCACGCAGCTGAAGATCGAGTTCCCTGGCAAGGGATGCGTGGCCGTGCCCGTAGACTCCATCGAGGGGCCTTTCGTCAGGCTCAGATCGGGGGAGGCGTTGCGCGTCAACGACTACGAAACTGCGGTAAGGGTCAATGACGAAGTGGAAGAGTTTATCTGTCTCGGAGACATACTCTGCACATTCGGCGATTTCAGGAAGTCGAACAATCCGCTACAGCCGACAAGTTACGTTGAGGAGTTCTGGGACCTGCAGCTCGCGAAGGCTGCAGGAGCCAAACAGGGTATAGATCATGGTGGCCTGACGTTCGAGAACGCTTACTTGCTGTCGCTCAAGCACGCGGTGCCACTGCATCCGAAGTTCCTGCTGGAGTTTCAGGCAGTCACGAAGAAGCAGGTCGAGGAACTTGCGCTGGCGCTCATACGGAACTCAGAACTGAAGAAGAGCGGCGATGGGCTCTTCAACATAGAAGGGATGGAACTTGCCGCGGACAAGAACGTCAAGAGGACCTTGGAGCTCCTTACGGTGCCGCATAAGATGGCGATGGGCAAAGCGGTGATAAACAAGGACTTCGCGCAGAGCCTGCTGGTCTCGCTTGGTTTTGCGTCAGGGCAGAATGGTGCGCTTGCGCTGAACGAGCTTACCGTCGATAAGTACGCGGGTGGCGAGAATGAGGATGCCTTGACGCTGGTAAATCGCGTCTCGCCGATCAAAATAATGAAGCGCTCGACATTTGTCGGCACGAGAATCGGAAGACCGGAAAAGGCGAAGGAGAGGCTAATGAAACCTGCGCCACACGTGCTCTTTCCACTCGGAGCCGGCGGTGGAAAAGAGAGGGACATAGCGAAGGCGTACTCGCTGGCTACGCGAAAGCTTGGCAGCGTTGACCTCACGGTGGAGATGGCGAGGTATAAATGCGAGAACTGCAAGAGAATAGTCAATGGACAATACTGTAGGGACTGCAACAGAAGGGCTGAACTGGAGCCAAAGTGTCCGGTCTGCGGAGCGGTAGGCGACTTTGGAAAGTGCAGCAGGTGTGGCGTGAGGACACTCACTTATGAGACGCATGGAATGGACCTGGTCAAGGTCGGCAGCGAGGCTCTTGGCAGGGTCGGTATGCACAGCATGCCCAAGGTCGTCAAGGGAGTCATGGGCATGACGAACAGGAACAAGATGATTGAACCCCTCGAGAAGGGGCTTATCAGGGCATCACACAATGTATTCATCTTCAAGGACGGGACGGCGAGATTCGACGCTACCGACGTGCCGATAACGCATTTTTACCCGAAGGAGATAGGGACCAGCGTTGAGCGGCTGCGGGAACTGGGCTACGATAGTGACTATCGGGGAAACGCTCTGACGAGCGACGACCAGCTGGTCGAAATGAGGCACCAGGATGTCATACTTAACAACCGCGGTGGGGAGTACATGCTCAGGGTCTCGCAGTTCGTCGATGAGATGCTGACCAAGCTGTACAAGCTTGAGCCGTTCTACAATGCAGAAGTGAAGGGCGACCTGATAGGCAAGCTGCTGATAACGCTGTCCCCGCACACCTCGTGCGGAGTGCTTAATAGGATAATCGGTTTCACCGACGCGAGCGTGGGGTTCGCGCATCCGTACACAATAACTTCGAGGAGGAGGAACGCCGACGGTGATGAGGATACATCGATGCTGCTTCTAGATGCGCTGATAAACTTCTCCAGAGAGTACCTGCCCAGCACCATAGGCGGCACCATGGACGCACCGCTCATACTTACGTTGCATATAGCCCCAGAGGAGGCGGACGACGAGGTCCACTCGATGGAAGTGGTCGAGGCATATCCACTGGAGTTCTATGAGAAGACGTACACCTACTCACCGCCGTCTGAGGCGAAGATGGAGCTTGTGGAGAATAGACTTGGCACAAAGGCGGTGTTCCAGAACCTTGACTTCACACATGAGATATCTGCAAACGCGCTTGCCCAGGCGCCGAAGAGGTCAAAGTACACGCAGCTTAAGACTATGGCAGAGAAAGTCGAGGTGCAGTTCGCACTCATGGACAAGTTCCTTGCGATAGACAAGCCAGACGCTGCAAGGAAGCTCATTATCAGCCACTTCATCCCTGACCTGATAGGCAACATGCACTCTTATTCGAAGCAGATCTTCAGGTGCGCCAAGTGCAACGCGAAGTACAGGAGGGTTCCGCTGACGGGCAAGTGCACCAGAGACGGCAACAAACTCCTGCTTACGATATCCAGAGGGGGAATAGAGAAGTACCTTAGCATGGCAATTACACTGGCGGACCGATACACTCTGGATACCTATATCAGGCAGAGGCTCAAGCTTGCGAAAGAGGAGATAGACAGCCTGTTCGGGGAAGCGATCAGCGCGAGCACGACCGAGGGCCAGTTCAGCCTGAGCAAGTACATGTGACATGGAGGGGAGGCAAACCACCTACTTCCGTTATAATACTCGTTTTGCCGTTTCTCCGAATAGTTTATTGTTAAAGTAGAACAGCTTTGCCGTGTTTATTTTGAAGAGCGGCCATTCCGCCTTCTTGGCCTTGAAGTAAGATACGTCAGCATCATCCCATTCTGGAAGCCTCCTGAAATAGATGTAGTACGCCCTTTCGATGTGCGAATGACCATGGACGCGTGTTGCGGTGCCTTCCAGCTGCACGCCGGCTTTATGCCCCTTGACCTTCTGGTCGGTCGTGTATATGGCAACGGCTACCTTGTTGTTTCTCGCGATGTTCTTTATATGCCTCGACCTCAGATTCGAGATGAAGTATATGTCCATCTGGTTATCGTAGGCAAAGGCGACGGGGCATACCCACACCCTTCCCTTTTCTGCTGTCGCGAGCGAGCAGTAGAGCGTCTTGTCCATCGTCTGTTTCACGAGCTTTTTCAGATTGGTCGCCATAAGTTCATCTCTTTCCGTTGACCTCCCTTACTGCTCTCTCAAATATGTCAAGCGCCTTTTCGATATTCTCCTTTGACATGGTGATCGGAGGAATCAGCCTTATCGAGGAGGGGCCGCATCCGAGCAGCAGGAGTCCGCTGTTGAAGCATTTGAGCATGACCTGTTCGCGTTCCTCGACTCCGTATGCCTTGGTCCTCTTGCTCTTTACGAGTTCGACACCGATCATGAGACCTATGCCGCGTACGTCGCCGATTATCTCGTATCGCTCCTTCATCTGGTTGAGCCGCTTCATTATCATGGCACCTTTCTCTTTTGCCGCCTGCTCAAGCATCCTCCTGTTCTTTATCACATAGTCGAGCGATGCGCTTGCCGCTGCTATCGCAAGGAAGTTGCCACCGAACGTGTTGGAATGCGCACCTGCAGGCAGGTCACCGAGCGAGGTCCTTGTCACGGTCGCGCCTATCGGCACCCCTCCTCCGATGGCCTTCGCCATCGTATAGATATCTGCGTCCACCCCGAAGTTGTCAAGGGCGAGGAACTTCCCGGTCCTCATGTAACCAGATTGCACCTCGTCTGCAACGAATAGTATGCCGTTCTCCGCCGCCATCTTCCTGACTTTCTGCACGAACTCCTTCGGAGGCACGATGTATCCGCCTTCGCCCTGGACGGGCTCCATGAATATGGCAGCGACCTCCTGCGGTGCGACCTCGTGGCTAAGCGGCTGTTCTTTGATGTAATCGGCGCATGCTATTCCGCATGACGGGTACTCCAGCTTGAGCGGGCATCGGTAACAGTATGCGAATGGGACGTGGATGGCGTTGCTGAAAGGTCCGAAGTTCTGCCTCTGCACAGTTTTGGCGGCCGTGAGCGACAGGGATCCCATGCTTCTGCCATGGAATGCGTTGAAGAACGCGAGGTTGTACATCCTGCCCTTATTGAATATTCTTGACATCTTCAGCGCAGCTTCGTTTGCCTCTGTGCCGGAATTTGAGAAGAACACCCTGCCGAACCCTTTTGGGAACATAGTCAACAGCCTTTCTGCAAATGCCACTGGCAGCTCTCCGTGAAAATCGGTGAACGACGCGTGTGACAACTTGTCCGCCTGCTTTTTAATCGCGTTCCTGACCTGCTTGTTGGCGTTTACCCCGATGTTGTAGACGCTTATGAAGGATGTGAAGTCTATGAACTTGTTCCCGTCGACATCGTATGCGAAGTCGCCATCGCCATGGTCCGCAACGAAAGGATACGGCTCCCTGGTGGTGTTTATCAATACTCTCCTGTCCCTTTCGAGGATGTCCTTTATCCTCTTTGAGACTTTGAAAGACATGCAATCTTTTAGCAGTGGGATGGTAAATTATATAATTGTACATTCCCACTTTAGAGCATGACTCACGTCCTGGTATTTGGCGATAGCATAACTTATGGTGCGTGGGACACTAGGGGAGGTTGGGTCGGAAGGCTTCGTGAGTTCTATGACAAGACCCCTGACGATGAGTATGACATTCTCTTTTATAATCTTGGTGTTAGCGGTGACACGACAGAGCACCTTCTAAAAAGATTTGAAGAGGAACTTGATTGCAGATTGGAGCCCGACGAGGACAACATCGTAATTATACAGATTGGGAAGAATGACTCGGCGCTGATGAATAGCAAGGGGAAAAAGAGTTGGGTGGATATCGGCCGTTATGAGGCAAACCTCAAGAGATTATATGAACTTGCGGCTAAACGCACGGATAAAGTGCTGTTTGTGGGACTTGGAACGGTGCAGGAGGATGGCGCAATCTATGAGAGATATACTCCAGAACTTACTTACCTAAACGAGGAGTTCAGGAGATATGATGCTGCTCTTAAACGTGTTGCAGAAGAGACCGGCGCCCACTACATACCAGTCGCTAAGAAGTTTGGACGGTACAACCCCGAGGAGGTATTTAACGACGGGGTACATCCGAACAACAAGGGCCATGCGATATTATTCAGAATAGTGAAGAACTACCTTGTGCGCAAGAAGATACTTGAGAAAGGTACCTTAGGGACGCGGAGGCGTTAGTTCATTGCGGCTGATTTTTGCCGACACCATAGACCAGGAACGACAAGTAGAGCATCACTAACGCATATACGATGGGCGACAGCAGCTCGGACTGGAGATACCAAGAATGATAGTATAGCGGTATAAGCGAGTTTGGAGCACCGGTTAGGTAGAGGTACGCTGTCGAAAGCAGGTATGTTCCGACGAAGAGGATCAGGAACGCGCCGACGAACTTGGGAACCACAGGCCTGAATGGCGCCCGGATGCCATTGTAGACGCGCAACGAGATGTAGAAAGCGATTGCTACCACGACCATGCTGGCCGCGGTCAGGACTGCCAGGACCACCGGATTAAAGCCCTGACCGTATGGAGCTGATGCATACTGGCCTAGTCCTGCAGCATATATTACATACCCAAGCAGGTTCGACACGATTATGTAAACCACAAACGATATCAGGAACTTCTTTGCGTCTATCATACCCCCACCAAGCTAGCTATGCATGACTATTTTCTCTTCTGCACAGGCGCTTCCGCCTTAGGCTTCGGTTGCTTCGGCTTCGGTTCCTCTATCTCAAGGGCCTTGTAGAGCTGTTCCTTATTCTGGGAGTCGATCTTCTCGGCGAGGAACTCGAGGTGCTTGACATTGCACTTCCTGGCCCTCGGTCTTATCGCGGTGACAACGCTGACGTTGTTTCCGTCTACGACCTTGGTTATTACGGCTCTTGCTCCCGCGTCTCGTCCAAACTTCTTTATGCAAACTCTTCCTTCTTCTACTAATGCCATGTTATCCCTTTTTAGCGTGTTTCTGATCGTATTTATCCAATATCTCTTCGGTGACCTGTTCGGCGCCCATCTTGTTGGTGTCTATTATGAGGTCGAATACCGACATGTCCTTGCCGAACTCTATGTTGTAGATCCCTTTGTATATCTTGGTGTTCTTCGCCTCCCTTTCCTTTATGACGCCGGCGCATGCGTCTGCCGTCTTGTGGTCCCTTTCTGCCATTCTCTTTGCACGGTTAGCCGGCGACCCATCGAGCCAGACCTTGAATCCATACTTTGATAGCCATGGTGCGACATAGCTTGTTACTATGACGTTGCCCTCTTCTATCTTTTTGAGCAGCCTCCTGTCAGTCTCCTTGTCGAAGTCGGGGTTTGTCTCCCGTTCCTTCACGAATTTCATTGCATTTGGCGTGTCCCACCAGTCTTCGCCGGACATTTTATATCCGCGGTCTGCCGCCATCTCCTTGAGGATGTCGGAACCGCCAATCACCGGCATGCCTAGCTTTCTCGAAAGGATGTTAGATACAGTTGTCTTGCCCGACGCGGGCGGGCCCGACAGCACTATGGCTTCCATATCAACCCTTCCGTTACCGGCTAATGGGCTATCATCTGAAGGACGTATTCCTTGTGCCTCACGCTGATGTCGTTGATCTTCATCTCTCCCTGCTCTATCCTGCTCGCGAGCTTGATTACGTCTGACGCACATCTTGCACAGAGGACCCCGCCGAACTTCCTCGAGTTCGTTCTTGTGGACCTGCCTCTGGAGAGCCTGTTGTTAGTTATTCCGTTCAGCTCAGCTTTGCAGATGGGGCAGTGGGGGAGCGACCCTGGCCTCCTCTCATAGTGCAGGACCTGCCTGCCCTTGGAGGTGACCCTCTGGGTCCGCCTCAGACTTCTGGACCTATGCATTGGTTTTGGCATAAATGAAACACCTAAAATAAGGCTTTTAGACGGGATATATTATATCGGTAAACCTTAAAAGCCATTCGGATTAATGGCATCTAGCCAAGGTATGGATCTCTCTGCAATGGCACAAGCAGCTGGTTTGGCGTGTCGAAATCCATCTCTTTCCAGCCCTCGAAACCTGTCATTATGGTCCTAAGGACATGCGGCTGCGGCCCTTCCAGGGTAAGAGGGTGCCCATTTATCCAGTACTGCCTGTTAGCAGGGTCCATGAGCATGATGATGTCCCCGAGGTCCACATGGTAATATCTTTCTTCAGAGATTATTCTCCGTATTGGGAAGCCCTGGTTGCCAAGGGTGCTTGCGGTCCTGGCAAATCCTGAATCGGGTACTTGTCCATTATCTCCATTATCTTGCCCGTTACCTCATCGGCTTCCTTCGGAGTTATTGGTTTGCTAGTTGGTCTTGCACTTATTCTGTTTGCCATCTAATCACGCTTGACTATCATCGTATTGTACTTACGCTACCTGCTTCGCTGTGTTGAAAGCATCAAGCATGTGCTTCTCAAGTATGTCGGCCGCCGCGTCGAGCTTCCCATCCTCGTTGTATATCAGGTACAGTGGTATGCCGAACTTCGTTGATAGGTACGCGAGTGCCGCAATGTTTGCGTTCCGGTAGTTATTCAGCGCGAAGTCGTCCATTCCTGCTCTTATTCTCTTCTTGTCGCGCTCGGCCCTTGACCTTAGCGTGTCGTTTGGGGCATCGATGCAGAAGAGTCCGCATAGTCCCTTGAGTTTCGTGAGTTCTGCTACTGGCATACCCGGCAGGAATAATCCTGTGTGTTCCACGAACGCGTGTGTGTCTACCATCACGTCCTCTTTCTGGTTTGCTATCAGTTCCCATGCCTCTGACCGTATCTTGTTCTGGAGCGCGCTGGAGAGTATCCTCATGTTGTCGTGGTTCGCGTCGGGGATGTATCCCTTGTCCTTTGCTATGTGGACCATCACCTCCCCGAAGTTCATTATCTTGAAGTTCTTGAACCTCGGCGCTATCTTGCCCATGAGCGAGGACTTGCCTGCACCACGTATTCCCACTATAATGATTATCTTTCCCAAGACGCCACCATCTTTAATCAGAATCCGCTTCCGGTATGCCCCCTGTACTAGTAGTAGGGTAAGCAGGAGCGCCGGCAGTCATCCTGCTCTTCCTGAGGTTTGCCTTGTCTCGGAAGCTCAGCGATATGGAGATCACCAATCCGAGAATGAAGACCGTGTAGAAGAACAGGTTCTGGTATGTCATGTTGACCGACAGTATCGAGAACTGGGGGAACGGCGCATTTGCGAATCCGGCAGGCAGAAGCACGTAGTATGTCAGGAAGAACATCGGCAGGACCACGAGCATGGGCTTGAACGAGTTCTTCATGCTCTGACCTAGCAGCTGTGATATTTCCTGCTGTTTCTGCATGAGGAGCGCCTTGTCAGCGTTCGACTTTGCCATCTCGCTCAGCTCCCTTGACTTCTGCTGCATCTGGTCCTGTATTTCGTAGACAGCGGCCACGTTTGAGAGCTTTCTCTGCGCAGTTATCGCTATGCTTATGTATATGACTGCAACGACCAAAATCTCTATTATGGTGCTATTAATCGGTATCAATCTCTTACCCTGCTTCCGACTTTATCCTGTTAAGGAGCCCTTTGATATTTCCTACTCATTTATGGTATTTAAATGTGCGTATTAACCGTGGAAGGCAGGCAGGTGCGCATGTAGATGCACCTCTTTAGCACCAGGTATGGCTCAAGTGGCCTCCGCAGCTCTCTTACCGCGCTTGCTATCGCCGATGTCGCCTCGGGCCTCACATCTGCCTGCATCATTGGTTCTGCCAGTCGAATACCAGAAAAATAGTTTGGGGAAGGGCATATTTAGCCCTCCCCCTCAAAGAATCAAAACTGCTCAGTCGTGGTCGTGGTCCATTCCTGGCATTCCGCCTCCGCCAGGCATTCCGCCTCCGCCGCCTCCCCTGCCCTTGGAGCTAATCATGTCATCGATCCTCAGTATGGATCCGCACGATTCGCCTGCGCTCGATATCGCCTGCTCCTTTACCTTGAGCGGCTCTATCACGCCGAGCTTCTCCATGTCTGATATTGTTCCGCGGTGCACGTCCACCCCGAAGCTCCTGCCGGCGTTGTTCCGATGCTTGGACCTGAGCTGTACGAGCGTGTCAATGGAGTCCATCCCGGCGCTCTCTGCGAGCGTCTTCGGAACTATCTCCAGCGAGTCTGCGAACGCGTTTATCGCGAGCTGCTCCCTGCCGCCCACGTCCCCAGCGTAGTCCCTGAGCTTTGTTGCAACGTCTATCTCGGTGCTTCCGCCACCTACGACGTACTTGCCCTCCTCGACGCAACTGGTCACTGCTCCCATCACGTCGTTGAGTGCCCTGTCCGTCTCTTCGGTGACCTGTTTTGTGCTGCCCCTCACGAAGAGCGTGACGCTCTTCGGGTCCTTGCACTTCTCAACGAATACCATCTGTTCGCCAGATACCTTTCTCTCTTCAACATTTCCCGCGAAACCGAGGTCTTTCTGCGACAGATCGTCCAAGCTTGTGACCAGCCTTGCGCCGGTCGCCTTTGCTAGCTTCTCCATGTCGCTCTTCTTGACCCGTCTTATCGCCATTATGCCGACCTTTGCGAGGTAGTGCTGGGCGAGGTCGTCTATGCCCTTCTGGATGAATACGACATTCGCCTTCGACTTCGCTATCTTGTCGACCATCTCCTTGAGCATCTTCTCCTCCTGCTGCAGGAACGCCTGCATCTGGTCCGGAGAGGTTATCTCTATCTTTGCTTCGGTCTCGGTCTTCTCTATCTCGAGCGCGACGTCAAGAAGCGCGATCGATGCGTTCTTCGCCGACCTTGGCATTCCAGGGTGGGAGACCTCCTTGTCCACGAGTACGCCGTTGATGTATTCGGTATCCTCGACGCTGCCCCCGTCCTTCTTCTCGATCTTGATGAAATCGCGGTCTATTGTGACCTTGTTTCCCTGCTTCATGGATACCTGCTTTATCGCCTGTATCACGAGCTTGGCGAGGAACTTCTTTGTGCTGTCCGAACCGATGTTCTTCGAACCCATCGCAATCTGTGCAATCCTCTCAAGCTTATCGGTGTCGTCAATCGTTATGTCGCTGGCGTTGGCCTTCAGTATCTCCTTTGCCTTTGAGGCTGCCATCTCGTATCCCTTTATGATCGTGGTCGGGTGTATTCCCTGTTCGATCATATTGCCCGCGTTCTTCAGGAGCTCTCCGGCCAGGATGACAGCTGTGGTGGTGCCGTCTCCGACCTCCTTGTCCTGCGTCTTCGCGATGTCGACCATAATCTTAGCAATTGGGTGCTCGACGTTCATCTCCTCGAGGATCGATGCTCCGTCGTTCGTTATCATTATGTCGCCGAGCTCGCTCACGAGCATCTTGTCCATTCCCTTCGGACCGAGCGTGGTACGTACAATGCTCGCAACGGCATAGCCAACGGCTATGTTCTGCCTCTGCGCTTCCCTGCCAAGCATCCTCGATGCCCCCTCTGGGAGTATCAGATACTGTTGTCCGCCAAGTTGATTTTCTGCCATATTCACACCTTAATATAAATAGACTGGAACATATCCATTGTATTATCTATGGATATACACTCATATATTGGCAGATAACATTTAAATACCTTTCTGGTGTTGAGAGCAGAACTTTTGCTCAATACCTGCAATCCTTATCTTTGCGATGGGCGATGGGTGGTTGGCTGCAAGCTAATACAGCATGTCCGGACTCGTGCTGTCTCTGACACCTCTGCTTATCGTAGCTGCGTACCGGTCCGGGAGGCTAACCGCGTCGGCTGCATTCATCATAGTATCGACGGCAACTACGCTGGTGCTTTCTCCTGCGACAGCACAGCTCCCTACCATGAGTATAGACACACTCTTCTTTGGCGCCAACTATTACCTTGCATTTATCATGCTCGCTGACCTAAAGACATCTCCTGCAGGAAGGGCATAGCAGGTGATGTTCGGAGCTGCGGTGGCAGCACTTATCGCAGCTCTTGCCCTGTTGAGAGCCCCTTCCCCTACCATCTTCGCACTGCCCGCGTGTGACTTCGGATATGTGGCGTACCGCGTGTGGGGCTGGCGCTGATTCTGTGACGCATTTAATAAGGGTTTCGACAGATAGGATTGCGTAGGCTCAGGGAGAAGGAGCTCAGGCGCGACAGGGCGGCGATAATGGAGACCCCTGGCGAGGCTATAACAAGGCCTGCGGTGGAATACGCTGCGGAGCACCTCGTCTGAATAAGGGGTTAATAAAGCTTTTCATTTCATAAACTATGTAAACTAGTGGTACAATGCCTGCACAGAAGGGAACGGACAGGAAGAAGCTGAACCTCAAGCCTATCATAAAGATACAGAACATCGTCATAAGCTCTGACCTCCACGCTACCGTGGACCTCTACGCGCTCTCGAAGAGCGTCAAGGAGGTCGACTATGAGCCCGAGCAGTTCCCTGGCGCTATCTTCAGGATAAAGGAGCCGAAGGCGGTCATAATACTCTTTAAGAACGGCAAGCTCATATGTACAGGCTCGAACAACGAGGCGAACATAAAGCGCGTGCTCGCGCACGCCGCGAAAGTCATCTCAAGGTACGTGATAGATTAAGCGCGGGAGTGCCAGCATTTAAAGAGTTTTTACTTCTTGTAATATGTAATGCCTAGCCGAAGGACCAAAGAGAGGAGAGTCCAGTCAGCGATGGAGAAACCCTTTGGGAAAGGGTTTCATCCTAAACTCCAGAGCGCGATGGAATACCTCCTATGTCGATTCCTGTGTATTGCACTACATACGTATCATCGCTAATCTATTGGACTCATACATTCCATGGTCTATTGACAATCTCC